>URQL01000019.1 GCA_900550005.1 uncultured Erysipelotrichaceae bacterium | reverse complement strand
CACCAGCAGTTTGTTATAGTGCTTTAGCATTAGCTATTGTACCTCCTTTATTTATTACACTCTTTTTACATGAAGATACATCATGGTGGAATTGGATTTACCGTGCGCTTACTTTCTTAGTTATCAGTTGTCCTTGTGCTTTAGTTATTAGTATTCCACTTAGCTTTTTTGCTGGAATTGGAGGAGCAAGTAAAGCAGGTGTTTTAGTTAAAGGATCAAACTACTTAGAAGCTTTATCAAAAACAAGTTATGTTGTTTTTGATAAAACAGGAACCCTTACAAAAGGTGTTTTTGAAGTAGTAGGTATTCATCATAATCAAAGAGAAGAACAAGAAATTTTAGAATATGCAGCTTTAGCAGAAAGCTCATCAAGTCACCCTATTTCTTTAAGCTTGCAAAAAGCTTATGGTAAAAAAATAAATCGTGAACGTGTAAAAGATATTAAAGAAATTAGTGGACATGGTATTGAAGCAGTTATTGATGATAAAACCGTATGGATCGGTAATAATAAACTAATGAAGGCACAAAACATTGAATATCAAGATTGCCACTCAATTGGTACAATAATTCATATTGCTATTGATGGAAAATACGAAGGACACATTGTTATTAGTGATGTTGTTAAAGAAGATTCAAAAGAAGCAATAGCTAAATTAAAATCTATTGGTGTTAAAAAGACGGTTATGCTAACAGGAGATGCTTTTAAAGTGGCTAACCAAGTAGCAAGTGAGCTTGGTTTAGATGAAGTTTATTCTGAACTTCTTCCTGGGGATAAAGTAGATCAAGTAGAAAAATTGATCAAACAAAAACAAGAAAAAGAACAACTTGTCTTTGTGGGTGATGGAATTAATGATGCACCTGTTCTTTCAAGAGCTGATATTGGGGTAGCAATGGGTGCCATGGGGAGTGATGCCGCAATTGAAGCAGCCGACGTGGTTTTAATGGATGATAACCCATTAAAAATCGTTGAAGCTATTAAGATTTCTAAAAAATGCTTACGTATCGTTTATGAAAACATCATCTTTGCAATTGGTATCAAACTTATTTGTTTAGCCTTAGGTGCCTTAGGTATTGCCAACATGTGGGTCGCTATCTTTGCTGATGTTGGAGTCATGATTATCGCTGTCTTAAATGCAATTCGTGCATTATTTGTACCTAAATAAAATAACCACTTATAGATATGAAAATAATTATTTTATAAGTAAAACATATATAATGAATTTGTTAAAAGTACTTCCATTAGGGAAAAAAGGAGCAAGTTGAGATTGCTCCTTTTTCAATGCACTACTTATTTTCATTATCATCAATCCACTTCGTAATTTTATGTATAATAATTTCTTTAATGATTGACATGAGCTCTTTTAAAAGTGCTTCCATTCGATGTTCACTTCCTTTTCGCTCTTTATGAAAGCAATAAGTAGCATTTCTATTATAACATTCTTATTAATGAAAAGCGGTTCACCTTTGTTACGATTTTTTCTCATACTTTCGTCATAAAATCGTGTATAATAAAAAGTAAGGGGTGATTATTACGAAAATATTAGTGACAGGATTTGATCCTTTTGGCAAAGATAAAATCAATCCTGCGATTGAAGCGGTAAAAAAATTACCAGATGAAATAAAAGGGATAACCATTTTAAAATTGGAAGTCCCTACGATTTGTTTTAAATCATTAGAAGTCATTGAAAAAGCAATTCAAGAACAGAATCCTGATGTTATTTTATCGATTGGTCAAGCAGGTGGAAGAAGTGATATAACGGTTGAAAGAATTGGGATCAACGTCGATGATTGTCGCATACCTGATAATGCGGGTAATCAAATTATTGATGAACCTATTTTTAAAGAGGGGCCGGATGCTTATTTTGTTAATTTGCCTATCAAAGCGATGGTTGCAAATATTCAAGCACATCATATCCCTGCATCTGTTTCAAATAGCGCAGGAACATTTGTGTGTAATCATGTAACCTATGGTGTAAGACATCTCATTGAAACAAAATATTTAGGTAAACGAAGTGGCTTTATTCATATTCCTTATTTACCTGAACAAGTTGTTCATAAAAATGCACCATCAATGGCTTTAGATGTTATTGTTGAAGGGATAATTGCAGCTATTGAAGCTATTATTGATACTAAACAAGATTTTAAAGTAACGGGTGGAAAAATAAGTTAAAAAAAGGAACGCAATCAAGGCGTTCCTTTTTAAATGATTAAGAATAAATAGTATTGTAAGATATTCAAAACACCCGCTAAAACCATGACTAAGATAGGATTCATCTTTTTATAAACAAGCAGATACATACAAACAATAAAGATGACAACCATTGCAATTTGTAAATTGGAAAGGGTAATTGGCATTTGATTAAAGAAGGCACTTTTTAAAATACTGACTCCAGCTGTTGCAATTAAGGCAATAACAGCAGGTCGTAAGAAATGTAAGACATTTTGAATGAAAGAAAGATGACGATATTTTAAATAAAGATAAGCTAACAAGGTAACAATAATACAAGATGGGAGAATACACCCTAGAGTTGCTACAAGTGCTCCAGGAATACCGGCAATCTTAATTCCTACGAATGTTGCACTATTAACAGCAATTGGACCAGGAGTCATTTGACTTAAAGTAATCAAATCTGTAAATTCATTTATATTTAACCAATGATGTAATTCAATAATTTGATGTTGAATTAATGGGAGAGCAGCATAGCCACCACCAAAACTAAAGGCTCCGATTTGAAAAAAACTTAAAAATAATTGAAGATAAATCATTTAGCTCCCTCCTTATGTAAAAATGTATAAATACAACCAATTAATAAACACATCAAAATAATATAAGTGACATTTACTCCAAAAAAGATATTAGCAATAAAGGCTAAAATCATGATTATTGGATAAATCATTTGCTTTTCTTTTAGTAAACCACTGGTCATTGAAAATACAACACTACAAATAACGGCGCCGACTCCAGATTGCATTCCTTGTAACATTAATGAAATAATTAAATTATCTTTAACTAAATTGTAAAAAACAGATAGTAAACTAATGATAATAAATGGGGGGATAATGGTACCTAGAACACTGACGATAATTCCTAAAATACCATATAATTTATACCCGACGACAATTGCCCCATTAACAGCAATCGCTCCAGGTGAAGATTGAGCAATGGCAATTAAATCCAGCATTTCTTCTTCATCGATCCAATGATATTCTTCTACAAACTTTTTTCTCATTAATGTGACAATGACATAACCACCACCAAAGGTAAAAGCACTTAAATAGAATGTTGATATAAATAAGACGAATAATTTATTTTTTTTCATCCTCATTCCTCCTCTACGGTGGTTATTGTAAAATAAAAATATTGATAAGTAAAATAATATTATTGTATAATATAGATAATAAATTCATTATGAATAGGAGACGATAGAATGACTTTGCGCCATTTACAAATATTTGTACAAGTTTATCAATGTCAAAGTATTACAAAAGCAGCAAAAAAGCTTTATATGGCTCAACCAGCTGTGAGTTTAGCTATTAAAGAACTTGAAGAACATTATCAGATTTTATTGTTTGAAAGAATGAATCGTAAAATCTATCCAACTAAAGTAGCCGATAAGTTTTATGATTATGCAAGTTCTATTTTATCTTTATATCATACGATGGAAGAAGATATTTTAGATTATGAAAAGAAAGGAGAACTAAAAGTAGGAAGTTCAATCACCATTAGCACGACTTTACTTCCACAAATCATTAAACAATTTCAATCTATTTATCCTAAATTAAAAATCAAAATATTAATCAATAATACCTCAACCATTGAAAAAGCTTTATTAGAAAATGAAATTGATGTGGCCTTAGTTGAAACCAATGTACAAAATGACGCTATTATTAAACAACCTTTTATGAAAGATACGATGAGTGTGATCGTTAGTCCAACCCATCCTTTAGCAAATCAGTCTTGTTCTTTAGAAGATTTAATAAGTTATCCATTTTTCATTCGAGAAGAAGGAAGCTCTGTTAATAAACTCGTTAAAAGTGTCTTTTTGAGTCAACAAATTGAAATGAATTGGATGATGGAAAGCAGTTCAACAGAAGCGATTATCAAACATGTTGAAATGGGGTTAGGAGTAAGTTGCTTGCCGTCCATTTTGGTGCAAGAATCTTTAAAACAAAATAAAGTTGTTCAATTAGATATCCCTATGTTGAATCTTACACGCGAATATTATATGATTTATCATAGAAATAAACAGATTACCACATTGCTTAAAGATTTTTATAAGCTTACTAAAACAACGTCAAATTAAGAAAGGAAGTAGACCATGGCAATGAATATTAAAGAAATTTTATGTGATAGCTTACTCAAATTAAGCGAAACGATCCCCTTAGAAAATATTACAATTAAACAATTGTTAGATGATACACATATTTCTCGTCAAACTTTTTATAATCATTTTTTAGATAAAAATGATTTGATTCAATATATTTATAATTATCGTATTAATGCTAATTTCAATGATCCTAAGTCTATGCAAAATTTTTATGATTCACTTGTACTTTCCTATAATAATATGATTAAATACCATTCTTTTTTAAAACAAGCTTGTAAAATGGAAGGACAAAATTGCTTAAAAGATTATATTTTAAAACATTGCGAAGATTTTGATTTAGCTTATCATCAAGCCTTATATGGTGATACACCGATGCCAGAAGCTTTACAGTTTGCGACTAAATACCATGCGAATGCTTCATCAAACATGACTTTATCATGGATTTTATCGGATATGCCTGTTTCAAGTGAAGATTTAGCAAGTTTAATTGTAAAAATGCGTAGTTTAGGTATGGCAGAATTATTTAAGAATGGGAAGTTAAACCCTTATCAGTAGACAAAAAAAGGAAAATGTCAATATTTAGACATTTTCCTTTTTTTATAAATTTAAAAGAGTCAAAAAAAAGATATAATAAAATCAGATAGGAGGAACAAAAAGATGTATATAAATGAAAAAGGACAAGCGGTTGCTGGACCCGTTGTTAAAATGTCAAAAAAAGATTTTGCAAGCCAAGATCAAACATCTATTTATTGGATGGGAAGTGCAAGCATCTATATTCAAAGTCATGGTACAAAAATAATGATTGATCCTTTATTGAAAGGGTTTGATATGCCATTACTTTTTGATATGCCGATTTTACCTCAAGACGTACCAAGTTTAGATGGGGTACTGATTACACATATTGATAATGATCATTTTAGTCGTATTACTTGTTCAAATTTGAAATCGGTTTGTAAAAGCTATCATGCACCCCACTATGTTGCAAGTGTGATGAACGAAGAAGAAATTCCGGGAGTAGGACATGACATTGGTGAATCATTTAAAATCGGTTCAATTGATGTTACTTTAACTAAAGCTGTTCATAATTGGCAAAATGGATCAAAGAAATATCAGTATCGTACTTGGTTAGAAGAAGATTATTGTGGTTACTACTTAAAAACAAAAGATTGTACGATTTGGTTACCAGGAGATTCAAAACTTATCGAAGAACATTTGCATATGCCAACTCCAGATGTTATATTGTTTGATTTTTCTGATAATGAATGGCATATTACTTTAGAAGGGGCAATTAAACTGGCAAATACTTATCCTGATGCGACTTTGATCTGTATTCATTGGGGAAGTGTAGATGCCCCGGATATGACACCATTTAATGGTAATCCTGAAAATCTGTTAGATAAAGTGATCAATCCTGAACGCATTCAAGTTTTAGCACCTGGTGAAGTTTATCAATTGAAGAAGGAGAGTGTGAGACAATGAAAAAAACATTATATTTAATGCGACATGGTGAAACATTATTCAATGTTTTGCATAAAATACAAGGCTGGTGTGATTCGCCACTGACTGAAAATGGAAAAGAACAAGCAAAAAAAGCAGGACAATGGTTCCAAGACCATCATATTACTTTTGATCATGCCTATTCATCAACATTAGAAAGATGTTGTGATACTCTTGAACTTGTCACAGATATACCTTATCAAAGAGTAAAAGGTCTTAAAGAAAATAATTATGGCATATTAGAAGCAGAAAGTGATTTTCTAGCAGAAAATGATCCTAAAAAATGCGAGACATATTATTTACAATTTGGTGGAGAGTCTTCTAATACAGTGAAAGAGCGTATGTTAAAGACTTTAACAGAGATTATGGAAAAAGATGACCATCAATCAGTATTGGCAGTCAGTCATGGTGGAGCTTGTTTTAATTTTTTAAGAGGTTTGCAAGATCCAACAGAAGAATTAAAAAAAGGATTTGGAAATTGCTGTATTTTTATCTATGAATTTGAAAATCATCAATTTCAATTACAGCGAGTTATAAGACAATAGGAGGTCAATATGGAATATATACAATTAGGTAACAGTGATTTACTTGTATCAAAAATGTGTTTAGGATGTATGGGATTTGGTGAAGCTAATTCAGGTATGCATACTTGGACATTAGATTATGAACAAAGTAAAGCCATCATTGCTTATTCCTTAGAAAAAGGAGTAAACTTCTTTGATACAGCAATGGGATACTCTGCTGGAACAAGTGAAATTTTTGTCGGAAGAGCACTTAAAGAATTAGCTAAAAGAGAAGATGTTGTGATTGCAACAAAATATATGCCACGTACGAAAGATCAATTAGATCAAATCAGTGGACGTGATCACATTATTCAATGCTTGAATAATAGCTTAGAACGTCTAGGAACAGATTATGTCGATTTATATATTATGCATCGTTGGGACGAATTTACACCGATTGAAGAAACCTTAGCTACTTTAGATGAATTAATCAAAGCAGGTAAAATCAGAGCCATTGGTATTTCTAATTGTTTTGCTTATCAATTATGTAAAGCAAACAGGATTGCTAAAGAAAAAGGATATCATCCATTTGTATCGATTCAAGGTCATTATAATTTAATTCATCGTGAAGAAGAAAGAGAAATGATCCCTTATTGTAAAGAAGAAAATATTGCTTTAACACCTTATAGTGCTTTAGCAGCTGGTCGTCTTGCACGTCCTTTAGGTGAAACTTCTAAACGTTATCAAGAAGATACTTATGCTAAAGGAAAATACGATGCGATGATGGATCATGATGCTAAAATCATTAATAAAGTAGAAGAATTAGCAAATAAAAAAGGCGTATCAATGTCCGCTATTTCTCTTGCATGGCTTTATTCAAAAGTCACTTCTCCTGTTGTTGGAGCAACAAAAACAAAACATATCGATGGTGCAATTGAAGCATTGAGCGTCAACTTGACTGACGAAGAAGTTAAAGAACTTGAAGAATTCTATGTTCCTCATGAATTAGTTGGCGTTATGAAAAAATAAAACATGATTTCGAGGTACTCTAGGTATGCATACTAAAACATGCCTAGAGTTTTTATAAGTAAAAGCAATACAATCCATAAGTAATTCAAATTGCTTAAAAAAAATAAAATCAGTTAGACTTACCAATGTAAGAAGGGGGAAGAAAAATGTTTAATAATAAAGATTTAAAAGATATGATCGTACCACTGTTTTTTGAACAGTTACTGGTTATGCTAGTAGGGATCGTTGATACATTTATTATTTCGTATGTAGGCGAAGCGGCTGTTTCAGGTGTTTCTTTAGTAAATAGTTTTAATACGATTTTTATCTATTTATTTACGGCTTTGGCTTCAGGAGGAGCTGTTGTTATTTCACAATATATTGGAAATAAAGATCAAAAAAATAGTGCTCGTTCATCAAGCCAATTACTTATGTTTTCAACACTATTTTCTATTGTCTTAGCTATTTTTGTTTTAATATTCCATAAACCAATTTTAACGGCTTTATTTGGAAAAGTAGATGCGGATGTTATGGTAGCTTGTGTTGCCTATATTAAAATTTCAGCTTATTCTTATCCATTTATTGCTATTTATAATGCAAGAGCAGCTTTATATCGTTCAATGACAAAAACAAAAACAACGATGTATATTTCAATTTGGTCTAACTTAATCAATGTTGTTGGAAACTGTATTGGGGTTTTTGTTTTAAACGCTGGAGTAGCTGGGGTAGCTGTGCCTTCACTTATCGCTCGTGCTTTTAGTGCTGTAGTTATTACATGGTTATGTTTTAATACAAAACTTACGACTTATTATACTAAAAAAGCTATCTTTGTTTTTGATAAATCCATTTTAAAGAAAGTGTTAAATATTGCCATTCCTAATGGAATTGAAAATGGGATTTTCCAATTTGTTAAAGTGGCATTAAGCAGCGTTGTCGCTTTATTTGGAACTTATCAAATTGCAGCCAATGGAGTTGCACAAAGTATTTGGTCACTTGCTGCTTTAATGGGAGCTGCTTTGGGACCCGTTTACATTACTGTTATTGGTCAATGTATGGGTAATGGAGATAAAGAACAAGCAAAATATTACTTTAAAAAAATAAACAAATGGTCAATTGGTTTATCGATTATCTGGAATGCTTTCATTTTAGCTGTTACACCAGTACTTATGTACTTTTATCAATTGTCAAGTGAAACAATTACTTTAATTTTCTATCTTGTTGTGATCCATAATGTCTTTAATGCGATCGTTTACCCAATTTCTGGACCGCTTAGCAATGGATTAAGAGCAGCTGGAGATGTTAAATTTACAATGATCGTTTCCATTGCTTCAACACTACTTGGACGCTTTATTTTCTCAATTATCTTTGCTATTTATTTAAATATGGGAGTTATCGGAATTGCGTTTGCAATGTGTTTAGATTGGACGATTCGTGCAGTGATCTTTTACTTTAGATATAAATCTAATAAATGGACAGAATTTAAAGTTATTTAAGTTTAAAACATACTCCTATTTTAGAGTGTGTTTTTTTATGTTAGAATAACCTTTGGAGGTAGAGAAAAATGAATAAAGTTTATGGACATTTTAAAACAATTACAACACATAAAGTTAAAGTAATGAAACTTTGCTTTAAATGTGGTTTATATAAACAAGGATTACTTCATGATTTATCAAAATATTCACCTGTAGAATTTTTAAGTGGAGTAAAATATTACCAAGGGTATCGTTCACCTATTTCTTATGAAAAAGAAGTGATTGGTTATTCTAAAGGGTGGTTACATCATAAAGGAAGAAACAAGCATCATTTTGAATATTGGATCGATTCGATTGATGGTAAATTTCAAGGAATTGAAATGCCCACTTGCTATTTGATTGAAATGTTTTGTGATCGCATTGTCGCCAGTCAAGTTTATAAAAAAGAGGCTTATAAGGATGAGAGTGCTTTAGAATATTTTCTAAACGCAAAAGAAGGGTACGATTTAATGCACCCTCAAACAAAACAAGATTTGGAATTTTTACTTACTTATGTTAAAGATCATGGCTTAGATGCTACGGTTGAATATATTCGTAAAAACATTCTAAAGAATAAAAAGTAAGCTAAATAGAATAGAAATAAACATACCCAAAGTTACATCTTTAATAAAGTGAACACCAGCTAAAACTCGAGAAATGGCAATGAGTAAGCTAACCAAAATAAGAAAAATACCAATCGGTTTATAAATAAAAAGCCATGTAAAAGCAATGATAAATGCACTTGAAGAATGGCGACTTGGACAAGATTCACCAAGTGAATGAGCAATCAAAGGTTTAATTGCATAAATTTCAAAAGGACGTTTTGCATTGATTTTTTTTCGAATAATACTTACAAAAAGAAAATCCATTGCGGGAATGATCAGACAAGGAAAAAGACGCTGATCTTGATGAAAAATTAAAATAAAAATTAAAATCCCATAACAGATAAAAGGAATAATAGGGAGAATCTTGCATAAAAGGGTCATCATTTTGGCTCTTTTTTTGCTATTGTTAAAATAGTTTAATACATTTTGATAATCTTTTTCTTTCATAAAAACCTCCTAAAATAATACTAACAAAAAAAATTTTAAAAAGATATAAGAAATTTCATCGAAAAAAGCGAATAAGTATAAATAGGAGGGATTATAATGAAAAAACAAACTTATTTATTGCAAGATGAAATTTACTCTTGTGGAGCTTATTGTTTAAAGATGATTTTAAACTATTTTTCGATCGATGAAGAAATTGATCAAGTTAAACAACAATGCCGAATGAATGCTTCGGGAATTAGCATGTTAGGATTAATTGAAGCCTTTAAGTATTATCATATTGAGGCAGGAGGATATGAAGTCGATTTAGATTACTTACAACAACATATGTCTTATCCTTGTATTTTACATACGGTAAATGAACAATATCAACATTATATTGTTTTGTATGGATGTGAAAAAGGAAATTTTTTGTGTGCAGATCCTGCTCAAGGGAAGGTGGTTTATACTTATGGTGAATTAAAACAGATTTATACAGGGAAGGCAATCGTTGTTACGTTTGTTTCTAAACCACCTAAAACTTTCTCAATGCATTTTATTCCTTTTATTTACCAAATGGTAAGATCATTAGGAAAACAAATTTTGCGTTTTGCTTGTTTTGCATGGATCAGTGTATTACTTGCTTTAGTGAATCAGATCTTATTTAAAAAGATTTTTGATTGTTTAGAGGCAAAAGAAGGGTATTTAAGCTTTTTTATCTTATTTTTATTGATCTTTTTTATTCATTATTTTTTTCAAAAGAAAAGGGAGGAGTGTATTTTAGAACTTGAAGCCAGTTTAAATGAAAAAACACTTTTTAAAGCAATGCGCCAATTACTTCATTTAGAAAAAGGGTTTTATGAGCGTTATTTAGTTCAAGAAACAGCGGGAAAAATTCAAACACTTTATGAATTACCCCATTATTTATTGGATTTAGGCTGTTTTTTATGTGTGGATTTTGTCCAGATTATTTTATTTAGTGGTTATTTAGGCTTTCTCCATATTAATCTTTTATTTAGCTTACTTCCTTTTTTAATTGTTGAACTTACTTATAGTATTTTAACATTAAAGAAAATGAGTAAGCAGGATAAACGCGTTATTATAGATTACGAAGCTTTACAAAACGATGTGGTAGATCATATTGAACATCAAAAAGATTTTCAAAATTTTCAATTAATAACAAAACAAAATCAAATCTTAGATACAAAAATTAATCACTTTTTTTCAAACTATCGTTTGAAACGGGAAATGAATTTGAATTATTCGATTCTATCTCTATTATTTTACCAAGGAATGAGTATGGTGATCTTGATTGTGGCAGGATTTCTTTATAATGCGCAAAAGTTAACTTTAGGAGATGTTTTTATTGCGTATAGTTTATCCCATGCTTTAATTGAACCTTTGATGAAATTAAGTGAAATTATTGTTAATTATAAGCGTAATGAAACTTTATTTGAAAGACTTAAAATCTTTAATTTAACTTATAAGGAAAAAGAAAATCAACTTAATAGTCCAATTGAATCGATTGAATTTGATAATGTATCGTTTAGTTATGGCTATCGTCAAGCGACTTTAGATCATTTTCAAGGCTTATTTATGCATCATTATTATGTAGTAGGTGAAAACGGATCAGGGAAAAGCACATTTTTAAAATTGATTGCAGGTGATTATGCAAATTATCAAGGAACGATTTTTGTTAATCAAGTTAATTTAAAAAAATTAGGGCAAAATGAAATTCAAGATAAAATATGTTATTTAAGTGAGAATGGATATTTTAAAAATCAAACGGTTCTAGAATTTTTAGTGGGTGATGATTTACAACTTCAAACAAAATTATTTAAATGGATCCAACGTTTTGAGTTATTTGAGTTAAGTGAAATCATCAATAAAAGCGTTGATCAAAAAGGGCAAGGATTATCGAAAGGACAAATGCAATTTATTCAATTTTTAAAAGTAGTCTTACTTGATTATGAAGTCTACCTTTTTGATGAATCTTTTAATCATTTAAGTAAGAATTTAAGACAAAAAGTTGAGAGGATGATTGAAAGCGATTTGTTAGATAAAAAAGTCGTGTTTATTGTTGATCACCAAATAAAGGATGTGGAAAAATCCAAAAGGTGTGTTATAATAAAACAAGGAAGATTAAGTGAAATATAGGATGGTGGAACAATGAGTGTTGATTTAGAAATGATCAATGAAACAGATGAAAATTTGCAAGAATATGAATCTTTATTTTTAGATATTGCTATATATACTTTTAACTATTTAAAAATAGAAGGGGAAATTGAATGTTCGGTGAGCTTTGTTGATAATCAAAGAATTCATGAAATCAATCGTGATTATCGTCATATCGATCGTCCTACAGATGTGATTACTTTTGCCTTAGAAGATGTTGATTTTCCTTATGTAGAAGGAATGCCTAGAGAATTAGGAGATATTTTTATCTCAATCGATAAAGCAAAACAACAAGCTAAAGAGTATCAACATTCATTAAAAAGAGAAATGTGTTTTTTATTTGTTCATGGCTTACTTCATTTGTTAGGTTATGATCATATGAATGAAGAAGATGAAAAAATTATGTTTCAAAAACAAGATGAAATTTTAAATTACTTTTCAATTACAAGAAAGGAAGTGAGTGTGTAATGTTTAAATCAGGCTTTGTAAGTATTGTTGGTCGACCTAATGCAGGTAAATCCACTTTCTTAAATCAAGTATTACAAACAAAATTAGCCATTATTTCAGATGTAGCACAAACAACGCGTAATACGATTCAAGGAATCTATACCGATAAACAAGCACAAATCGTTTTTCTAGATACACCGGGTGTACATAAACCACAAGATCGTTTAGGCTCTTTTATGAATACCAGTGCAATGAATACGATTTATGATGTCGATGTTGTTTTATTTATGGCACCGGCAGATGAAAAAATTGGTAAAGGGGATATGTATATTATTAATCGTCTAAAACAAACGGATGTCCCTGTTTATCTTGTTTTAAATAAAATTGATCTACTTACAAAAGAAGAAATCTATGATAAGTTAGTTGAATGGCAAAATGTTTTTCCTTTTAAAGAAATGATTCCTGTAAGTGCTAAAACAGGCTTGCAAGTCGATCATTTAATTGAAGTGATTAAAAATGATTTACATGAAGGACCAAAATATTATGAAGATGATCAAATCACGGATCATCCAGAACGTTTTATCATTGCTGAATATATTCGTGAAAAGATCTTATATTTTACTTCACAAGAAATCCCTCATTCAATAGCGATCGTTATTGATAAAATTGAAGAAGATGGACAAGGGATGGAAGTCATTGCTTCAATTGTTGTAAATCGACCTAGTCAAAAAGGGATCATTATTGGTAAACAAGGAAGCATGATCAAAAAGATTCGCCAAAATGCCCAACGTGATATACGCCGTTTTTTAGGAACGAATGTTAAATTAGATTTATTTGTTAAAGTTGAAGAAGGATGGCGTAATAAACCAAAATACCTAAAAGAATTAGGCTATAATGAGGACGAATATTAATGCAAGAAGAAACCACAACGGCGTTTATTTTAAAAACATTACCTTATAAAGAAAATGATCGTTTGGTTTATGCTTACACAAAAGAATATGGAAAAATCACCTTACTTGCTAGAGGTGTAAATAAACTTACCAGTAAAAATCGTGCAGCTTTACAAGAAATTACGTTAGTTGAACTCACTTTTATTCCTAAAAAAGGAATTTGTACTTTGATTCGAGCATCGATCAATGAATTTTATAGTTTGATCAAAGAAGATTTAACTTTACAGATTTATAGTAGTTACTTTATGGAATTTTTTTATAAATTAGAAGAAAATGAACCAAATGAGTCCATGTATCGTACTTTAAAACAAGCTTTAGATTATTTAATGCAAGGGTACCCACCTAAACTCATTTATGGACTATTTAATTTGAGAATGCTTAAAGATCTAGGGATTGGATTAGAAGTCAATAAATGTGCACGTTGTAAAGAAGTAAAACCGATTAAGACGATTAGTGTTTATGATGGTGGCTTTATTTGTTATGAATGTTTACAAAAAAAAGAAGAAAGTATGGATAAAGAAGTCTTAAAACTTTTTCGACATTTTTACTTACTATCTTTTGAAAGAATCGATGAAATTCAATATACTTTAAAAAATCTTGATGAAGTGGTAAAAATAATTGATTTATTTGTTGAAGAGTATAGTGGAATTTATTTTAATACAAAGAAATTTATCCAATCATTGGATCAATGATAGCACCCTTATAGTTGGTTGACAAAATCAACTAAAAAGGGTATTTTAATATAGAATTTTTTTAATAAACGAGTATGCCTATCGTTTGATAGGGCATTTTTTGTTTGGAAAGAAGGGGCAAAAATATATGGCAAAAAAAGATATGGATGTACTTGTAGCACACGCTAAAAATAGTGGGTTTGTCTACCAAGGATCAGAAATTTATGATGGTTTAGCAAATACTTGGGATTACGGACCACTTGGGGTACAAATGAAAAATAACATTAAAAAAGCATGGTGGAAAAAATTTATTCAAGAATCACCTTATAACGTTGGTATCGATGCAGCTATTTTAATGAATCCTCGCGTTTGGGAAGCAACAGGACATGTTGGAGGATTTTCAGATCCATTAATGGATTGTAAAGAATGTCACACACGTCATCGTGCTGATAAATTAATCGAAGCATATGATCCAGAAATCCATAGTGATGGATGGTCAAATGAACAAATGGAAAATTTCATTAAAGAACATGAAATTAAATGTCCACATTGTGGAAAATCAAACTTTACTGAAATTCGTCAATTCCAATTAATGTTTAAAACACATATGGGTGTTGTAGAAGATGCAAAAAGTACAGTGTATTTACGTCCAGAAACAGCACAAGGTATTTTTGTAAACTTTAAAAATGTACAAAGAACAACGCGTAAAAAAGTTCCTTTTGGAATTGGACAAATTGGTAAATCATTTAGAAATGAAATTACACCAGGAAACTTTATTTTTAGAACACGTGAATTTGAACAAATGGAAATGGAATTTTTCTGTAAACCAGATACAGATTTAGAATGGTTTGCTTATTGGAAAAATTATTGTTTTGAATTCTTAAAAAATATTGGAATCAAAGAAGAAAATTTACGTTTTAGAGATCATGAAAAAGAAGAATTATCATTCTATTCAAAAGCAACTTCTGATATTGAATATGCTTATCCATTTGGTTGGGGAGAATTATGGGGAATCGCTGATCGTACAAATTACGATTTAACACGCCACCAAGAATATTCTAAAAAGAACTTAGAATATTTAGACCCAGAAACAAATGAAAAGTATTTACCTTATGTTGTTGAACCAGCAGTTGGGGTAGATCGTATGTTCTTAGCTGTACTTGCTGATGCTTATGATGAAGAAATATTAGAAAATAATGATAAACGTATCGTTATGCATTTACATCCAGCGATGGCACCTTATAAAGCAGCTATTTTACCATTAACGAAAAAGTTATCAAAAGAAGCAACTGAATTATACGTAAAATTATCTAAAGAATTTATGTGTGAATACGATGAGGCAGGACAAATTGGTAAGAGATATCGTCGTCAAGATGCAATCGGAACACCACTTTGTATTACTGTTGACTTTGATACATTAAATGATCAATGCGTTACTGTACGTAATCGTGACACAATGGAGCAAGAACGTGTAGAAATTTCAAAATTAGAAGAATATATTCGTGACTTTATCCAATTCTAATAAGGGGTGATAGGCTAATGCCAAGAATTCCAGATAGCTTGGTTCAAGATATTCTTCATCAAGTCGATATTGTTGATGTTATTTCTAATTATTTGCCTTTAGAAAAAAAAGGTAAGGATTATAAGGCAATTTGCCCTTTCCATCAAGATACGAATCCGTCTTTATCGATCTCTCCATCAAGACAAATTTATAAATGTTTTGTTTGTGGAGCAGGTGGAAATGCTTTTACCTTCATTCAACACTATCTAAATACATCTTACAAAGAAGCAATTAAAAAAGTTGCCGAAATCGGTGGGATACAAGTTGGTGAAGAATATTTTCAAGAATCAGTTCAAGTAGTCAATGAAAAATTAATCCCTCTTTATACTATGCATGAAGAGGCAAATAAAATTTATCGACATTTATTAAGAACGAAAACAGGATTAGAAGCTTATGAATATCTTGAAAGAAGACATATCAATGATGAATTGATTGAAAAATTCGATATTGGGTATGCCAGCTTAGATAATGCTTTGTTTCATGCTTTTAAGAACTTGTCTTATAAAGAAGTCGATATGCTCCGTTCAGGTTTAGTGATTGAAGGAGAACATGGTTTATTTGATCGTTATCGTGATCGTGTTATGTTTGCATTGCATGATAAAGATGGACGTGTCATTGGTTTTAGTGGACG
>URQL01000018.1 GCA_900550005.1 uncultured Erysipelotrichaceae bacterium | reverse complement strand
GTTGCCAGGCAAGAAGGAGAGGAGTTATTCCTCTTTTTTTGTTTATATAAAGGAGGATATAATGATGGTAAAAAATATGGTTTTTGACATGGGTAATGTGATTTTAAAATATAATCCTGATTACATGATTGATCAAATGGTTAATGATGAACAATTAAAAAGCACCATTTTAGATCGTGTTTTTAATAGTAAAGAATGGATTAAATTGGATCAAGGATTAATTTCTATTGAGAATGCAAAAATATCTATGAAAAAAGATTTACCTGCTGATCAGTCACAAATGATAGATTATGTAATGGATCACTGGTTCGATTATATGTATGAAATAGAAGGTATGAATATCGTTTTACGTTCTTTAAAAGAAAAAGGTTTTGATATCTATTTACTTTCTAATGCTTCAATTGCTTTTTATAATTATTATCAGAATTTTTCATCTTTTAAGTATTTTAAAGGTTTTTATATTTCAGCTAAACATAAATTGATCAAACCTGATCTTAAAATTTACGAATCTTTCTTTAATGCTTTTCGTTTAAATCCAGATGAATGTTTATTCATTGATGATCGTCAAGAAAATGTTGATGGATCCATACAAGCTGGTATGGATGCTATTGTGTTTGATGGTGATTTACAAAACTTGATTTTATCTCTAAAGCAAAGAAACATCCTATAAATTGTCTTCTTGTTTGTACAATTTATTGTGAAAAAGTAAAATATACTTAACTAAATTTGTTATTTAGTTGAAAAATATGAACAAAATTATTGCTTTTTTTGTTAGTTGGGTGTAACCTAATTAATAATTAATTGGGGAGGATAAGACAATGAGTAAAGATATTAAATTAGAACAAATTGAAGCCTACACTTCTAAATATGAAAATGATGTATTAGCTAAAGCAATGCGTCATGCATTAAACAAAAATAGCATTACAACAATTGCAAACGTTCAAGAAGCAAGCAGTAAAACACAATGTCAATTTTCAATTGATATTAAAACAATGAGTGCGGTTAGCCAAGAAGCAAGTGGACGTTGTTGGTTATTTGCAGGCTTAAATGTATTAAGAGAAGAAGTTGCTAAAAAATGTAAAATTAAAGAATTTGAATTATCTCAAAATTATGTTGCATTCTATGATAAATTAGAAAAAATCAATTATACAATGGAATCTTGCATTAAACTTAAAGATCAATCCATTGATGATCGTACTTTAACTTGGGTTTTACAAACAGGTGTTCAAGATGGTGGACAATGGGATATGATCGTTAGTTTAATTAAAAAATATGGTG
This sequence comes from uncultured Erysipelotrichaceae bacterium, assembly GCA_900550005.1. GTDB lineage: Bacteria > Bacillota_I > Bacilli_A > Erysipelotrichales > Coprobacillaceae > Beduini. The sequence continues at coordinate 15,033 of URQL01000018.1, read as the reverse complement.
TTGTTCCTAAAACAGTTATGCCTGAAACATATCAATCTAGTCATACACGTGATATGAATGGAATTATTAATAAAAAAATTAGACAATTTAATTCTAAAATCAGATCACTTGATGATGATGGTATTGCTAAATTAAAAGAAAAAACATTAGAAGAACTTTATACCTTCTTATGTACATGCTTTGGAATTCCACCAAAACAATTTGACTTTGAATATGTAGATGAAGATGGAGAATACCATATTGTTAAAGATTTAACACCTCATACATTCTATGATGAATATGTGGGTATTGATCTTGATGAATATGTAAGTATCACAAATGCACCGACAAAAGATAAACCATTTAATCATACATTTACAGTAAATTATATTGGAAATGTTGTTGGTGGGAACCCAGTACGTTATTTAAATCTTGATTTACCTGATTTTAAAGCAGCTGTTTTAAAACAATTAAAAGATTACCAAGTTGTTTGGTTTGGTAGTGACTGTGGTAAAGATGGTGATCGTGAAGGTGGTACATGGGATAACAATGCTTATGATTATGAAACAGCATTTGGTTTTGATTTAAGTATGACAAAAGAAGAAATGTTAGATAACCGTCAAGCAGCAATGAACCACGCAATGGTTATTACTGGTGTTAATTTAGATGGTGAACAACCAACTAAATGGAAAATTGAAAACAGTTGGGGACCAGATAGAGCAAATAAAGGATACTATGTAATGAGTGATTCTTGGTTTGATTTATATGTATTCCAAGCTGTTGTTAATAAAAAATATTTAACTAAAGAACAATTAGAAGCATTAGATAGTGATCCAATAGAATTAAATCCTTGGGATCCAATGGGAACTTTAGCTTAATAATAGTTAATGTTAGTATTATAAAAAGAGATTTCAAACATTGATTAACAATGCTTTGAAATCTCCTTTTTCATTTTAATTTAATATATAAGTAGATAAACGGTAGAGAACTGGGTAATTTTGTGTTGACTCTAAACATTTTAAAAAGAGTTTAAGCATGTTTTTTTGATAAAAATTGATTGGTGTACGATCTAATCGAATAAAGAATTTATTGAACGTCATTTCAAATTCAATATTTGATTTATTTAAAGCAAGTAATCGATAATATTCAATCATCAATTGATCAACTAAACCTTTTTTAATATTGCGATAGCTACGAATTATTTTCTTACAAATATCAATTTGATTCGTTGAATATAAACTATAGATAAGTAAAGCATAGAAAATTGAATAGCGTTTAAGACGATCAATGGTCGTTTCATCTAAATGATGATAAAATTCAAAAAAGGAAGTAAAGTCTTGTTGATATGCATAAATATAAAACATACCAACATAAATTCTTGTTACAAAAACAGGTGAAACGGATAATGTTTTATTTAGTTTGAGTAACTCTTGATAGGTATTTAACGCATCTTCATATTTACCTACTGCAATCAATATTTCAGATAAATAGATTTTACACATAAAACTACGCGTGAAATTATTTTCAGATTCAAATAGTTGTTTTGCTTGTGAGAGAGCGTCATGGGCTTCAAATAATTTACCTGTCGACATTTGAATTAAACCATGTTGACAAAGAATAAGTGCATGACGTCGATTATTAATAAAGTTTTTATCAGCTTGGACAATCAATTCTTCAGCGTCGGCGTAATGATCTAATAGATATTCGTAATGTGCTAAAGAATGATAAATTGTTTGACAATCTTGTAAGGAAGCAAAGGAAATAATTTCATTTAATATCTGTACACATTTTGTCATTTTTTCAGTATCACTTTTAGCTAGATAATAAAGTAAATAATCAATTAATGCATAATGAGAAAGTGCGTAATCTTTTGTTAATTGGTCTAAAGATAATTTCAAATCCTCAACATGAGTGATATCATGGAAGAAGTATACTTCGGTTAGAAAGCGACTATTGATTTTTCTGCTTTCTTCTAAAAAATCATCTAAACCTGTCATATCAATATCTAAGCCATCAAAGATTGCTTGAATAGTATCTTCATTTGAGGATTCAATTCCACGTTCGATTTTACTTAATTGACTATATTCAATACCAATGAAATGGGCAAAGGAACGAATGGACATGTTCTGTGCAATACGATTGACACGAATAAGCATTCCAATATCTTGTTTATTCATAATAATTCTCCTCCTTAATTCTAGATGTTTTGTAACTTTTTGGTCATCATTTCTGGATTTGAGGCGAATTGAATTGCTGTTTTATCAAGAATGATGCCTTGTTTATAGAGGGTGAATAAGCTAGTATCCATGCTAATCATGTTTTCATTACTTGATGAAGCAATAATACCATCGATTTGATGGGTTTTATTATCACGTATAACATTACGTATTGCTGGATTCATATACATAACTTCAAAAACAGGAATCATCGTACCGTCTATAGTAGGAACAAGTTGTTGAGATATGACTGCATGTAGAGTTAAAGAAAGCTGTACGGCAATTTGTCTTTGTTGATTTGGTGGAAAAACATCTATAATGCGATCAATGGTTTTAGCTGCTCCAATCGTATGTAAGGTTGAAAAGACAATGTGACCTGTTTCTGCAGCCGTGATGGCTACATTTGTCGTTTCATAATCACGCATTTCACCAAGTAAGATAACATCAGGACTTTGTCGTAAAGAAGCTCTCAATGCTTTAACATAACTTTGTGTATCAATATGAATTTCTCTTTGTGATACAATACTTTTTTTATGTGAATGAAGAAATTCAATAGGGTCTTCTAAAGTAATAATATGTTTTTGATAGTTTTGATTAATGTAATCAATGATACAAGCTAGTGTTGTCGTTTTACCACTTCCTGCAGGACCTGTAACAAGAACTAGACCTTTATTAATTTGTCCCATCTTAATGATGCTTTCAGGAATATGTAAAGAAGATGCATTAGGTAATTCGAATGCGATAACACGTATAACAGCAGCTAAAGAACCACGTTGTTTATAAGTACTGACACGAAAACGAGAAATATTCGCAATTGAAAAAGAAAAGTCATCATCTCCTTCATCTAATAAAATATGAATATCGCGATGTGCATTTTCATAAATGGCTTCAATGAATTCACGGGTCATAGCAGGTGATAGTGTTTGATCATTATAGCTTTCAATTTGTGAATAAGCCTTATAAGTAATTTCTTTTCCGGCAATGATAAAGATATCAGATGCGCCTAAACGTGTAATGTTAATTAAATCTTGTATATAGTCCATATAATTCTCCTTTGTTGAATAGAATGGGTGTTCCTGAATTGTTTTCCCATTTTGTTTTATTTTTCTTATTCATTGATAAAATGGTGTAATAGGGTTGATTTATCATTGGTTCATCAATTTGAATAGTGACTTGTAATATAGAATTTTCATCACTTATTTCAAAAGAATATTGATGATCTTTTAATGGAAAAAGATGGTTAACTTGATCAAAATAATCATTTGAATTAGATGAATTTGAGTCAATTTGAATGAGTTCTTCTTGAATTTGATCGAGTTGAAGATAAGCTTGATTTCGTAATGAAAAGTAATCTTTACTTGATTGAATGACTTTTTGACTATAGTTTACATTTGCTTTGCTACTAGAAAGAGAAAGAAGGGAAAATGTTACCAGACATAAGACAACAAATATGGTCATCAGGGAAGTGATACCAATGTGAAAATGTTTGTTCATATTTATTTCTCCTTTACTTTTTGATTAGGTCGTTGAATTATCAATTGATCTGCGATTTCATTATGATAATAAATATTAAAATGAAGTTGATTATCAAAGGATTGTATTTGAATTGTATTTTCACTAATTTGATCAGTGATTTTATTGTTTGTATCATAATATAAGGTTGTATTATCATTTTGATAGAGTTTAGTTAAAACTGCTTCTAAAGATAAAGAAGGATCACTGATCCAAGTTTCAGAGATATTTTGGCACTCATTCAAAGCAAAATTACGATAACTGGCTTTTTGGTTTAATTGGTAGGCTGTTACAAAAATTTGAATGCAAATGGCAGCCGTACAAGTGAAAATAAAGATGGATAAGATGATTTCAATTAGAAATAAATTATTTTGATTTTTTCTTTTCATAAACCCTCCTATAAAACAGAAACGTATGTTTCTTCTTTTTGAGATGTATAGTAAAAAGTGATTTTAACAAGGTGATCATTCACTTTTTCAATTTTTAAATCATCTAAATCCATGATTGCCTCTCCAGCAGATAAGGTTGGTGTAGTTGTAATAGTTGTAAAAAGTTCTTTTAATTGATTTTGATCTTGATAGAGATAAGTAACATAGTTTTCTTCGTTGTAAATAGCTAATGCGGATTTATTTTCAATGCTTGTTATTTGGATATTTCCTTGGAAATAGTCTTGATGAATTTTTTCAGTAACATAAAGACTAGGAGTACGTATTTGAAAATTATTTTCCATTGTTGATGTGATCGATTGATAAACTTTAAAGCCAATTTGAACAACTGAAAGAGATGCAAATGTGAAGAAACAAAATAATAATAAGACAAAGATAAAATCAATAGAGTGTTGTTTTGTACGCATAAACTCTCCTACCTTTCGATAATGGTGAAAGTAGGTTTAATATTTTCACCTTCAATTTGATAATCAATGAAGAATTCACTTTTATTATAAGATAGACCATAATGTTCTTCGATATAGTTTAAATCTGGTGGATAATAGCCTTCTAAGGCATAACATTCAATAATATCTCGTGACAAAGCTTTTTCTAAATTGATTTGTTGTTGTTTTTTAGTAAGTAAAGCAATGTTTTGAATTTGAAAGATCAATACAATGAAGAGAATAATAGTGATCATTAAAGAAATTTTACTTTTTGATTTCATAGTGTTTAACCTAATGAAGACATAATACCCATTAGTGGAAGCAAAATAGATAATAGAATGATGCCAACAATGATTGATAAGATAGCTACTAATGTAGGTTCAATGATCGCAATGGTATCTTCTATTTGACTGTATGTTTCTTCATTGTATTTTTTCGCCACATCAAGCATGACTTGATCATAATTTCCAGTTTTAAAACCGATTTGGATCAAACGACTATACATTCCTGTAAAGATTTGATTTTGTAAGAGGGCACTAGTAAAGTCAGTGTGTTCCTGCATTTGTTTTAAACATTGTTTCACTCTGCTTTCTAGTAATGGATTATTGATGATTTTTTTAGCGAGTTCGATACTTTCGTCAATATCTAAACCACTGCTAAGTCCAATGGCAGTTGCACTCGCAAAAGAGCTTGTCGCGATTTTTAGAGATAGATTTTTTGTAAGTGGACAATGTGTAAAAAGATAATTTAGATGTAATTTTCCTTTTGTGCTTTGTGTTAGATAAATAAAACTGATACATAAAATGGCTAGAATCACTAAAAAGAAAGAGGAGTAGCGTGTAAGTATTTGTCCTAAATGAAGTAACATTTGTGAAAAACTTGAAAATGAACTTCCTAACTGATTAAAAACAAGTGCAAATATAGGAAGTACTTTAGTAATCAGTACGATTACAATTATTAACATTAAAGTAATCATAATCATAGGATAAGTAAATGCACTTTTGATATTTTGGTAAATTTGTTCTTGTTGTAAATAGTGAATATGTAAAGAATGGAAAACTTCTTCTAAACGTCCAGCTTTTTCACCGATATTAATCATATCGAGCATATAAGTAGGAAAAGCAGGCATTGCTTTTAAAGATTGGTAAAGACTATTTCCTAACTCTAATTGTCGCTCGACTTCCTTAAGTGTTTTTTGTAAAGTAGGGGAGTTATCTTGCATGATAATGGTGATCCCTTCATAAGGTGTCATACCAGCTTTGATAATCATATTCATTTGTTCACAAAACAAGGCAAGTTCTTTGTTTGATAATGTAGATTGTTTCATAGTAACCTCCTAATATAAATATTTTGTTTGGTAATTATCTTTGTTGGTTATGTAATTTTTTGTTTTTTTATCTTGACTTTCGGATGCGAATGTTGGATCCATTATTTTCCATGAATGACCATCAAATTCGATAAAATTATCGATCCACCCAATTTGGTCGATATAAACACTGATCCAAGCATGATAAATACTTTTTTTAATATCTTCTTCATTTTTAGCGTAACCAATTTCAAGTCGGGTTGGGATGTTTTGTGTTCTTAACATGGTTGCCATTAAGGCTGCATAATCAAAACAAATCCCTTTTTTAGTTTCTAAGGTTTTATCACAATCGGGAAGATAGCCTTTTAAAGAACCATCTTTGATTTGATCTGCTTTTTGATCATCATAGGTGATGTTATTTATAGTATAGTGGTAAATTTTAGTTACTGCATCAAGGTCATCTGTTGCATCTTCAACAATTTGTTTTGCTAAAGTGATGGCTTTTGTGTTGGCATTATAATTTACATATTGACTAGGGTAGAGGAATGGATCAAATTCATTTTCTAGTTGAACATCAAATTCTTGAGAAAAAAGTGTGGAATATTTATTATCAGAAATATTTTCAAAAATTTGTATTTTATAAGTTCCATTTCCACCTGTTAATGGAAAAGCTTCATTTCCTTCATACTTATCATAAGTGTAGGGATCTTCTTGATTAGGTAAAGTGATTCTTACTTTTACTTTTGAATTTATTCCAAAATATTCTACCATAATATAACCTTTAGCACTGTTTGATAAATCAATTGTGACTAAATCATTGCCAATGGTATTTGTCTTTGGTGATTCATTTTCATAGATGTGGGGTGTATTATCTCGATATTCTTTTACTTCATTATTTGAAGATGTATTCGTACAACCACATAATATAAAAACAAGGAGATAGAGTAGATATTTTCGCTTTCTTTTCATTTCCTCATCTCCTTTCTTAGTTTTATTATAACGAAAAAAAAGGGGAATTTAAAGAAATTGTTAAGTAAGAGGGGGAATGTGATAAAAATGGAGAAATCAAGATTATGTGACTTTTTTGTGACATATAACTTTTATACTAAACATAGAAAATGAACATATAAATCTAAATAGATAGGAGTATGGTAATATGAAAAAAGATCGAGTTATTAAATTGTGTGTTGTTGCCCTATGTTTAGCCTTGATTACCATTGGTGGCACAATTGCTTATTTTAGAGCAGAGACTTCAACTCAAAATAAGATGACATCAACTGCATTAAAAATAGCGCTAAATAATGGAGAGTCTGATTCTGGGTTTGAAATAAGTGAAGATCGTGCTACTTATTTGAATGCTTCACCAGGTGATGTTTTAAAAAGACAAATGTATGTTCAAAATGTAGAAACAAGTCCAATGTATGTTCGTTTAACAATTACTAAATATTGGAAAGATGAACAAGGAAATAAAGTACCTGATTTAGATGCTTCTTATATTAAAATTAAAACGGAACAAACAGATCATTGGATCATTCAAGATGATGATCGTAATAATGAAGTGATTTATATGTATTATCGTTTACCATTAGAAACGAATGAATATACGGATGATGCATTGAGTAATTTAGTCATTGGTGATATCAATATGACAAATGAATATGCATCTTATCAAGTACAAATTGATGTTGAAGCAGATGGGATTCAAAAATATGCAGCTAAACAAGCAATCTTAGCTGAATGGGGTCTAGATGTTGAAATTGATGATCAAGGAATTCTACAAAGTGTAGAGGAATAGGGGGGAACGAAAATGATGAAAAAAATAGCTACCTTATTTGTTATAATGATGATGATTGTTCCAACTATAAAAAATACCAAAGCTGAAGGTACAGGGGTTACTTTCCAAGGTGAAGCAGAAAAATTTGTTTTAGTAAATAGTGAAGATGGCGATTTATTTAGTGATTTTAAAGATATCTATCCAGGAGAAACGAAAAAACAAACCATAACTTTATCTAATAAAGATTATCGAGAACTAAGATTTTATATGAGTGCAAAAGTATTAGATGCTTTTGGTAATGATATTGCTGACAATATGGTCTATGATATTGATTTTCTTGTTAATGGACAATCTGTTTTTGCAGGTATGATTGGTGGTCAAGATGAAGTTGGTCTTAAAGCGATGGAAGATAATTTCTTAATTGCAACTTTAGCTCAAAATGAAGAAGCCACACTTGATATTATTTTAACAGCAGATGGTGATGTCATGGGAAATGAATATCAAAATTCGATTGGTTTAGTTCAATTAAATTTCTCAGTAGAACATGATGACCAAGAAGCTATATCAGAAAAAATTATTAATAAAGTAGTAAAAACAGTTGTTAATCCAATTAAAAAAGCGATTGATACTGGAGATTATACAAGTTATAAATTGTTTGCAGGATTAGCAATTGCCAGTGTTGCTGGAGTAGGAATATTAGTGATTTCTAAAAAGAAAGGGGACGACAAAGATGAAAAATAAATCAGTTATAAAAGCAATCCTGAACATGATGTTAGTTATCACTTTGATTGTTCCTATGATGTTTACAAAAGTAGCAGCAGCGAGTCAATATGATATTATTTTTAGAGCTGGTGCACATGGAAGCTTATATGGTGAAAATAAGTTAGTTGTTACAAAGGAATATGGATCGACTTTTCCAGATGAACCGACTTTAACAGTAGATGAAGGGTATGTATTTGCTGGATGGTCTAAAGAATTACCAGCACCAGGAAGCACAGTAACACAAAAAGAAACTTATGTGGCAAAATATGTGCCAATTGTTTCAGGACAAGAATATCGTGTTCGTTATGTTGATCAAAATGATGTAGATATTGTTGCACCTAAGATCGCTTTAGCAAATGAAGGAGATAATGTTGAAGAAAGAGCAAAAACAATTAATGGTTGGCCAGTAGATGCTTTAACAAAATCAATTGTGATTACCAAAGATAAAAATGAAATTAAATTTGTTTATACTGTTCCAACAGATCAATTACAACCTGAATATGTGAGTGAAGAAGTGATTAATTATGTAGATCAAGTTACAACGATTCCAGGAGCTACAGTGGCTACACCAGCAACGACACCAACGACTTCAAATCCTTCTAATCCAACTCAAGCAGGTGGACAAACTTCAGGAGATACAACGATTGATGATAACCAAACGCCATTAGATAATGGACAACAAAATAATCAAGAAGATCAAACAAATGAAGAAGAAACAATTAATGATAACGAAACACCACTTGCGAAAAAAGATGCATCATCTGTAAGCAATGTAGCTGTGATTTCAGGTGGTATCTTACTTCTATTATTAGCTTATGGTTATCTTTACAATAAAGTATTAAAAAATAGAAAATCATAAATAAAGATTTACTAGGGAGATTGTAATGCATACAATCTTCTTTTTTTTGTGATCAAATAATCAAATTCTCCTTTTGTTTTTTTTTAAGTAGAGAAGTATTGAACAATGACGAAAAATATACTACAATATAACTGAACGGTCGGTTAATTAATAGAAGGTGATGGAATGCGGAAACAAAATAAAGAATTATATCTTGCAAAAAAACAAGAAATTATGGAAAAATGCTATGAATGCTATGCAGAAAAAGGTTTAGCAAGAACAGGATTAAAAACATTAGCTGATTATTGTGGTATATCTAAAGCAAGTATTTATACTTATTTTGATAGTTTAGATGATTTAATTATTCAATCAACAGCTTATTGTATGGCGAAGGTTGAAGATAGTTTTATGCAATTATCACCACAAAATCCAGATGATATTATTCGATTTTTGGAAGAAGTCCCTTATTGGACAGCAAGGGAACATGGGAAAAAATATCGACTTATGTATCAAGTTTACACACATCCTAAATATATTGAAGAAGGAAAAAAATTCTTTGAAGGGGTGAATGAACGATATACTCAATACGCTAAAAGATTAGAACCTAAATTAGGTATTCCTTATCAAGTCATTACACCGCTTATCTTCATATTTGTACGAGCTTCAGTGCACTATACCATGTTTGAAGATGAATATTACTTAAAATCACAAATTGGAGTATTGAAAGAAAGTATTTTCTTATTAAGAGAAAAATACATGAAGAAAAACAATAAAGACGAATAGAGTCTATCTATGCTAACTAAAAACCTAGAAAATAAGATAGACATTAGGTATAATAGTTATGGAAAAAATAGGATAATGAATGGGGGGAACGATTATGGTAAGTAATAATGATACAATGCAAGTAACATTGTTTGGTAAATTTAAGCTTCAGTACAATGATTTAACTTTAACGCAAGAAGCAATTCGTTCTGATAAAGTAATTAAGCTATTTGTTTATATTATTTCTCATCGCAACCACCCAATTTCAACCCAAGAATTAAGTGATATATTGTGGCAAAATGAGGATATAGATAATCCAATTGGTGCATTAAAAAATTTAATTTATCGACTAAGAACAATCATAAAAAAGACATTTAATATTGATCAGTGTATTTTAACTGGCAGAGGGACTTATGCTTGGAATAATGCAGTTTTAGTGAATGTAGATGCTGAATGCTTTGATGAACTTGCTAGAAAGATCAAAGAAGAACAAAATGATGAGGAAACATTATTAATCTATTATCGAGAATTGGCAGAGTTATATCAAGGTACTTATATGGCTAAACATAGTAGTGAACATTGGATTTTACCTATTTCAACATATTACCATTCAACATTTTTAAGTTTAATTAAAGAATATTTAAAATTACTTGATGATAAACAAATGTATGAAGAAATGGAAGTTGTCGCTAAAAAAGCGATTGATTTAGATGCTTTAGAAGAATTTATTCACTACTCTTTAATCAAAGCTTTAATTGGTCAAGGTAAGCAACAAATCGCTATCGATCATTATAAAGCAACAACCCATATGTTATATGAAACATTAGGAACAAGACCATCTCAACAGCTTCAAGATCTTTATAAAGAATTACAAAAAATTAGGAATAATCAAGAATTAGATTTAATTACCATTCAAAAAGATTTAGATGAACAACAAGCAAAAGGAGCTTTCTTTTGTGAATATGGTACATTCAAAGAAATCTATCGTTTACAAGCTAGAATGGCAGGACGTTTAGGTATTTCAATGTACTTGTCTTTAATTACGATTCTACCAAATCAAGTAGATATGGATAGTGAAAGTTATCTAAAAGTTGTGATAAAATCTATGAAAAATATGAAAGAAATCTTAGAATCATCACTTAGAGTAGGAGACATTATTGCCCGCTATAGTAGTAGTCAATATATCGTTTTATTACCTACTTGTACATTTGAAGATGCTACAAAAGTGATGCAAAGATTACTTAACAAATATTATGTAGGTATAAAAAATAATCGTACTAAAGTTCAATATAATTTACAAGAACTTGTGATTTCGGATGAAAAATATATGTAAAGGGGGACCATTATGAACCAAACCGTATTATCACCAGATATGTTAAGAATATGTATCGATGCTAATCATGAAGGGATTCTATCAGGTAGAGTTTATAATTCAACTTATCAAAAAGAGATTCTTTTTGAAGATTTAGGTAATATGATTGTCGATATGGATAAATTATTTGATTATAATGGTTTTCCTCAATCTTTTCAAAATAGAAGAAGTTTTCAAAATAACCAAAAACCACAAACTTATCATTATAAACCAGATAATGTGGTAAACCAGGGTTGGTTTTTTAGTCAAAAAGGGAAATTATCTACCTTTACTGCGATTGTATTGACTCGTCAACATTCTTCTTGGCAAGGAGAATTGTATAATGATCAAGATGAATTACTTATTCGTTATAATGATGTTATGGATTTATTGGCCAAAATTGAAAAAGAGACAAATAAAAACTCGTAAGGTATAACTTTACGAGTTCTTTTTGTCTTTCTTTAATAAATCTGATAATGTCCACAAAATAATCATAACAATTAAAATCATTACTGAGAAAATAAGACCAGATGTTGTTTGAATAAATTGTGAGAAATAACCAAGAAAAGGAATTGTGAAAATAACTTTCCCAATTAATCTTGAAGGAGAAACAGGCGCACCATCTGCTTCGTTATTATTATCTCCTTTAGTTGTGAAATTAAATTCATCATCAATGGCAATGACACGGTGAGTTGCGACAACATCACTATCTGCTGCCAGTTTAAAAGTAATAATATCATCAACTTCAATCGATGATGGCTCACAAGGCTTAACATAAATGACACTACCCACTTTTAAAGTAGGAAGCATACTTCCGCTAAGTACACCATATATATTATAACCTAGAAGTCTAGGAGCAAATAAAGCAAATGAGATGAGAATCACAAGAATTAAAATGAGAGAAGCGAGTGCATTTAATAATTTAGACATCATGAATGATTATCCTCTTTTTTTACTGTGGAGTCAATTAAGCGAATTAATTCTAATGCACTGCGAAAAGATTCTTGCTTATTTTCTTCAATCCATTTGATGGTTCCTTGCCAAGTATTATGCTGGTTGTTTTTAATTTCAACAATGAATGTTTTATTTTCAAATGCATCATTTTTCATAATAATCACACTCCGATCCATTTTAACTAAGTCAATTATAATCTGTTTTTGTCACGCTAAAGTCACATAAACCATTTCTTTCTATATCTATTATACCATCATTTAACCGTTTAAAAAAATAGTTTCATTATCTTATTTTTTATTTTTTTAATTAGTGTGACCGGTATGTGACTTACCAAAGGTATAGTATAGGTAGAAAAAATAGGATACTTATTATTAATCGATATAAATTTATAGGAGGTAACTTTATGAAGACAAAGATCAAAAAGATATTAGGAATTGTTTTATCATTAGTTATGGTATTTGGAATGATCACAATTACCAATACAGATAAAACAATAGCTCAAGAAGATGGTTATGTGATTGAAAATACTTCTGGTAACCCAATCACAGTAACGATCAAACATATGTTAAATCAAACAACTTCATTATATGCAGATGATGTTAAAGAAGTCCCTGCATATTCTACGATTAATAATTATAAAAAAGCTGTAAATTATGATGTAGCTAGTGTCTATGTCGATAGCAAACGAGTAGATAATGTAAATCATATTAATCTAACATCTACATCTTCGGTAACAGTTTATTATACAGCAGTGACTCAAACTGTTAATCGTGCTGTTAGTTTTTATGACTATGTTGTAAGACCAGGTAAAGAAGAAACTGAAGAAAACAAAACAAAGAGTATCAATTATATTGGCAACTATCGTGATGCTAATGGTAATGAAGTAAAAGATACTTCTAATAATTTTACAGTTGGTAACTTTAATGTTGGAAATGGGGATGTTCAAACTTATGCATCTCAAAAATCAATGGCAAAGACGACAGATGGTCTTTATGTTAACGGGTGGGATACAAGTTGGCATAGTGATGCTCAAATATGTCCATCTACTCAAGGAACACCTCATATTCTTAAAGGATTGAGTAAAGATTATAAAAATGTTGAATTTTATGTGAATGATCCAGGTGTTTTCACAGATTCTTCTGTAATTCGCGCAGGAAAAACAAATATAGATAATTATAAATTACAACTAAAACAAACGGGAGATACATTTGAACTTGTCAATGTTTTAAATGAAAAAAGTGAAAAAACATTAGAAAATGATTTATCAGAAGGTAATTCCTCTAATTTTTATCCATTAAATAAGGCTGCATCTAATACAGCTGATTATGGATGGAATAAAAATGGTGAAGGAAATAATTATTATTTTGGTATGCGTTATGATGTTGAATTTACTGTAGGTGATTATTCAGGAAACTTAAATTACACTTTCAGTGGTGATGATGATTTATGGGTGTTATTAGATGGCAATGTTATTCTTGATTTGGGTGGTATTCATAATGCAATTACAAAAACAGTTGATGTGAAAGCTGCAATGACCTCATTAAATCTAGATGTTAATAAAAGTCATAGATTAACAGTTTTATATATGGAACGTGGAGGAAATGTTTCTAATTGTTATATGAAATTTACTCTTCCTAATGCAACATTTATTGATGTAAGTAATACTCCTAAAACTTCTATTGAAATTAATAAAGTATCAAGTGTTGATAGTTCAGTATTACAAGGTGCAGAATTTACTTTAACAAGTGATACGAACTCTACAGATGTTAGAAGAGCAACATCTGATGCAAATGGTAAAGTTACTTTTGATAATTTAGTAGCTGGAACTTATACATTAGTTGAAACCGTTGCTCCAACAGGATTTGTGAAATCTGATAAAACTTATAAAGTTATTGTAACTGTAGAAAATGATCAAGCTGTAGCAAGACTTTATGAAAGTGATGGAACTACAGAAATTACAAATAAAACAATTAGTAATGAATCAAATCTTAAAAATATTTTAGATTATAATAAATCAGTTAAATTAGTTAACTGGGAAGATAGAACATATCAAATTACTTTAGATGCAGCAAGCAAAGCTGAATCCACTTCAACTTCTACAACAGTATTAGAAGCTGATATGATGCTTGTACTTGACCGTTCTGGTTCAATGGCAGATCCAACAGGGTCAACTTATGTAGAAAAAGGAATATTTAAAGATGTAAAATTATCAACAAATAAAACATATTATTGCGTAATTGATGGAGAATATAAAGAAGTTAAATATCATAATTCATGGTCTTGGTATGATGATGAGTATTGGTACATTCAAAATGGATATTCTCAAACTAAACTTGATTCTAATTCTGAAATTATGATTTATGAAAAGAAATCTACAAGTGCTAAGAATGGATCATTTATGAACGATTTAAAGATAGCTGCAAACGGATTTATTGATTCAATTGCAAGTCAATCACCAAATAGTCGAATTGGGGTAGCATCATTTGCAAGTAATTATCAAGAGGTTAAATTAGCGACTTTAGATGCTTCATTACAATCTGTAGGTGATAATAATGTAACTTTGAAAAATGCAATTAACTCTTTATATGCAAAAGGTGGAACTACTCCAGATGCAGGATTAAAATTAGCTCAAAGTGAACTTTCAAATAGTCAATCTAATACGCCTAAATATGTTGTCTTATTTACTGATGGTAAACCAACAGGAAATG
>URQL01000017.1 GCA_900550005.1 uncultured Erysipelotrichaceae bacterium | reverse complement strand
CTACAAGTACTGGTTGGGCAAAAGTAAAACACAACAATACATATGGATATGTTTCTACAACTTATTTATCACAAAATCAAACTGGATTAGATGCTGAAAAAGATTCTAATTATGATTCTTCTACTAGTAAAAGTGAAAAAATATCGAAAATAGTAAGTGTTGCCAAATCTAAATTAGGTTGCAAATATGTAAGAGGTTCTGAAGGTCCTACTACTTTCGACTGTACAGGTCTTACTTATTATTTATATAAACAAATAGGTATCACTTTACCAAGAGGAACTGCAGAGCAAAAATCTGTTGGAACTTATGTAGCTAAGAGTGATTTACAACCTGGAGATTTATTATTCTTCAATACAGTTGGTTCTTTAGGACATGTTGGTATTTATCTTGGTAACGGACAAATGATTCATGCGGGTACTCCTGCAACAGGTGTTCAAATTACAAGTATTAACTCTGCTTATTGGCAATCAACTTACGCTGGAGCAGTAAGATATTAATAAAAGGTGATTCGTCACCTTTTTTCTTTTATTTAAGATTTGTTTTTGTTATAATAAAAAAGAAAAGTTATGGAAAGGAGATTTACTTATGGCTTTAAAAGTAAGTAAAGATGGAGATAATTTAAACGAGACAAAGGATTATGAAGTTGTTGATTTAAATGATCAACCACAAGAAGAAATTCAAGTAGAAACATTTGAAGATGTTGTCACACATCATGATGAACCCGTTGAATTTAATAAAACAGCACAAAAGAAAAAAGTCAGTTTTTTTGAAAAAATTAGACGTATTTTCGATCAAGAAGATAAAACACTTAAAGAATTAGGACAACAAGCAGATCAAATCATCGCTTTAGAACCAAAAATGCATACTTTATCTGATGAAGATTTAGCGACTAAAACGGATGAATTTAAAGAAAGATTAGCTAAAGGGGAAACTTTAGATGATCTATTAGTTGAAGCTTATGCCGTTGTTAGAGAAGCTTCATTACGTAAACTTGGTTTACATGCATTCCGTGTTCAATTGATGGGAGCTATTGCTTTACATCGTGGGGACATTGCTGAAATGAAAACCGGTGAAGGTAAAACACTAACTTCTATTTTTCCAATTTATTTAAATGCTTTAACAGGTAAAGGGGTACACATCGTTACCGTTAATGATTATTTAACAGAAGTCGCTGCTACTGAAAATGGTAAGGTATTTAATTTCTTAGGATTAAGTGTTGGATTAAATAAAAGTCGTATTTCTGCAGAAGAAAAAAGAAAAATCCACGCTTGCGATGTTATTTATACAACAAATGCAGAATTAGGTTTTGATTATTTACGTGATAACATGGTTAAATCAATGGATCAAAAAGTATTAAGACCACTTAACTATGCATTAGTTGATGAAGTTGACTCCATTTTAATTGATGAAGCTCGTACACCATTAATTATTTCTGGTGGACAAATGAATACAGCTAAAATTTATACACAAGCGGATGCATTTGCT
Source organism: uncultured Erysipelotrichaceae bacterium (assembly GCA_900550005.1). Taxonomy (GTDB): domain Bacteria; phylum Bacillota_I; class Bacilli_A; order Erysipelotrichales; family Coprobacillaceae; genus Beduini. Next base: position 14,845 of record URQL01000017.1, on the reverse strand, counting down.
AAATCTTTAATAAAAGATGATGACTATGAAGTAGATGAAACAACAAAAACTGTTACTTTAACAGAAAATGGGGTAACACGTGCAGAAAAATATTTCAAAGTAGGAAATTTATACGATATTGAAAATACCAATATTGTTCACCGTATCAATCAAGCTTTAAAAGCAAACTATGCTATGACAAGAGATGTAGAATACATGGTAGCTACAGAAGATGGTAGCCATTCATTAGAAAATGCAAGTGTTTTGATTATTGATCAATTTACTGGTCGTGTTATGCCAGGACGTGCTTATTCTGATGGATTACATCAAGCCATTGAAGCTAAAGAAGGGGTGCCAATCAAACAAGAAACCGTTACTCTTGCAAGTATTACTTACCAAAATTTCTTTAGATTATTCAATAAATTAGCAGGTATGACAGGTACAGCGAAAACAGAAGAAGAAGAATTCCGTGTAATCTATAACATGCGTGTTATTGAAATTCCAACAAATAAACCTGTTATTCGTGAAGATGCCAATGATTTAGTTTTTGCTACTGCACATGCTAAATTTAATGCCTTATGTGATGAAGTAGAAAGAAGACATAGTTATGGTCAACCGATTTTGATTGGTACTGTAGCTGTTGAAACAAGTGAAAGAATCAGTCGTATGCTTCGTGAAAGAGGAATTCGTCATAATGTATTAAATGCTAAAAACCATTCAAAAGAAGCAGAAATTATCAAACGTGCTGGAGTTAAAGGGGCTGTTACGATTGCCACAAACATGGCTGGACGTGGTACAGATATTAAACTTGGACCTGGAGTTCAAGAATTAGGAGGATTAGCCGTACTTGGTTCAGAACGTCATGAATCTCGTCGTATTGATAACCAATTAAGAGGGCGTTCAGGACGTCAAGGAGATCCAGGATATTCTCAATTCTTTGTTTCATTTGAAGATGATTTATTATCTCGTTTTGCTAGTGATAAAGTAAAATCAATGGTTGCTTTATTAGGGGATGAAGCGATTGATAATAAAACAGTTACAAAATCAATTGAAAGTGCACAAAGAAGAGTTGAAGGAAATAACTTCGATAGCCGTAAACAAGTTTTACAATACGATGATGTTATGCGTCAACAACGTGATCAACAATTTCATCTGGGGAGTTCCTGCTATGCGTCAACAACGTGAAATCATGTATTCAGAACGTGATAAGATCATGGCAGAAGAAGATTTATCAGATATTGTTAAAGGGATGTTTAAACAAGCAATCGAACAAGAAGTTCAAGCCAATACGGTTTCTAATGGTAAGACAGATACGATCGATGTAGAAAAAGTATTAAAAGCAGTTGGTTCTAAATACATGTTATTTACTGTATTAAAAGGTGCCAATAACGATAAAGTTAAAGGGGATAAAGATAAGCTTGTAGAAGTTTTAACAAATGTGGTCTTTAGTTGTTATCGTTCTCGTTTTAGAACGGATTTATCAAAAGAAGATCTATGCCAATATGAACGTAATATTTTACTAGGAGTTATTGATTATTCATGGATCAATCATATTGATGCCATGACAAAACTTAGAAATGGAATCTATTTAAGAGCTTATGCTCAAAAAGATCCATTACGTGAATATACCGAAGAAGCTTTCTATATGTTTGAACAAATGACATTAAGTATTGCGATGAGTATTTCATCATCTATTCGTCGTATGGGATTAAAAGAGTTAAATGCTGAAGTTGAACAACAATTAGGACGTCGTGAAGTCACGGTCGAATTCTAAAATGGAATTATTTGAAATTAAAAATGGGCTTGAAAAAGCCCATTTGTTACTAAGTCAGTTAGGAAACTCTTTAGATGTCACTACGAAAACGATGGAGATCGAATCTTTAACAGCACAAACTATGCAAGAAGATTTTTGGAATGATCCTGATCATGCTAAAAGGATTTATGATAAATTAACTGCAATTAAAAAAATCGTTGATGAATACACTACTTTAAACCAAACTTTACAGGACCTTGAAGAAATCCATGATTTTGTTAAAGCGGGGGAAGAAGATTTTCAAAGCGTATTAGAAGAAGACTACACTAAGTTTGAAGAAGAATTGGATCAATTTGAAAAAGAAATGTTATTAAGCCATGAATACGATCATTTAAATGCCATCGTAGAAATTCATCCTGGAGCAGGGGGAACAGAAAGTCAAGACTGGGCAGAAATGTTATTTAGAATGTATCAACGATTTTGCAATAAAAATGATTTTAAAGTCGAAGTACTAGATTATTTAGATGGTGAAGAAGCAGGACTAAAAGCGTAACAATCAAAATTAAAGGAACAAATGCATTTGGTTATTTTAAAGCCGAGCGTGGCGTACATCGTTTAGTTCGTATTTCTCCATTTGATTCCAATGCACGTCGTCATACTTCTTTTGCTTCGGTTGATGTTATGCCGGAATTCAATAACGATGTAGAAATTGAAGTGCGTAATGAAGATTTACGTATTGATACGTATCGTTCAAGTGGAGCTGGTGGACAACATATCAACACGACCGATTCAGCTGTTCGTATTACCCATATTCCTACCGGAATTGTGGTTACTTGTCAAAGTCAACGTTCACAAATTAAAAACCGTGAACAAGCAATGGTGATGTTGAAATCTAAATTATACCAAAAACAAATTGAAGAACAACAAAATAAATTAAAAGAAATCAAAGGTGAACAACTCGAAAATGGTTGGGGTTCACAAATCCGTTCTTATGTTATGCATCCTTATTCGCTTGTTAAAGATACAAGAACAGGATATGAAACAAGCCAAGTTGATCGTGTACTCGATGGTGATTTATTTGATTTTATCTATGCTTATTTAAGGTGGGAAATATAAAAAACACTCGTATCAAAACGGGTGTTTTCTTTATAAATAATGTACAAGGATCATTCCAGCACCGAGTATTGCTAAAACAATACCGGTAAAACGATTTAGTTTTTCTGGTGTAGACTTGTTTGCAAATACTGCAGCTACTCTTGCACCAATAAGGGTTGCGAGGACACACCAAAATAAAGCAGATAAATTAGGTAAACCACCAATAACCATATGTGAAAGGGCACCGGTAAAAGCAGTGAAGGTCATAATAAAGACACTGGTTCCAACCGCAGTTTTAAGTTCATAACCAAGAACACTTGTTAAAATGAGCAAAAGCATCATGCCGCCGCCTGCACCAATGAATCCGCAAATAAAACCAATTAATATTCCACATAAAGCAGATTGGATCATTCTTGTTTTTAATGGTTTATCGTTTTGATTTGATTGTGTTGCTAAAACGGGACGAACAATAAATTTGATTCCTAAAAAGAAAGTCATAAATACAGAGAAGCTTCCCATTGTTTTATCGGGAATAAGAGAAGCAATGTAACTTCCTATTAAAGTGAAAATTAAAACAAATAACAGCATAACTAAGCCATTTTTAATATCGATTTTTTTATTTTTATAATAAGTGTAGGCACTGATTGCTGAAGCTAAAACATCACTTGCTAAAGCAATACCTACTGCTTCATAGGCTGGAAAGTTTAAAAAACTAATTAGCATTGGGGAAATGACAGCGGCAGCTGAAAGCCCAGCTAGTCCTGTACCGATCCCGGCACCTAAACCGGCAATAATATAAATTAGTATAGAAAACATTTTATTTCATCTCCTTTTCAAGATTTTTATCAATTTGTTGGACGATTCTTTTTAAAGTGTTAATATCCTCTTCACTTACATTTTGATAAAGTAGATTAAAAAGTTTAGTTCGTGTTTCGATCCCTTCTTGAATAATCGGTGTGGCTTTTTTAGTTAGAGCCAAGTGAATCAAACGATGATCTTTTTGATCAATGGTCGTTTGTAAATAGCCATTTGCTTTTAGGTTATCGATCGATTTACAAACTTGAGATTTACTCATTGATCTTGCTTCAATAATGGCTTTAGCACTATCGTATTTAGGAGCTTGATAATGTAAAAAAAGCAGGATTTCAAGCTCGTTTTCCGTTATTTGATGTTTATTACAAACAGGAATACAGAGTTTGTGATAACATTTTTTTATTTTTAAAGATTGATCAAGTAAGATTTGATTTGGTTTCATAGTCCCTCCTATTAGTTCAAATTAGAACTAATTCTAGTATAGCCTAATTTGTTAAAAAAACAAGTAAAAAATGAAAAAAAGATTATTTTAGTAGGAATAAAAGAAAATGCTCAAATTATGGGAAAATTAATTTTTTACATTATTTTATAAAATTCGACGGTTTTTTAACTGTTCTGTGTTATAATAAACGACGGGTGATGAAAAGATGATTAAACTCCAAGGAGTAACTAAAACATACAATACAGGCGTACATGCCTTAAATAAAATGAATTTATCAATTGAAGCTGGAGAATTCGTTTATGTTATCGGTCCTACAGGGGCAGGTAAATCAACGTTTATCAAATTATTATATAGAGAAGTAAAACCAACACAAGGAAAGGTTATCGTTGATGGTCAAGATGTATCTAAAATTAAAAACCGTCATGTTCCTTACTTTAGAAGAAAGATAGGGGTCGTTTTTCAAAACTACCGTTTACTTCCTCGAAGAACTGTATTTGAAAACGTCGCTTTTGCTTTAGAAGTTATTGATACGCCAAAAGCACAAATCAGAAAAAAAGTAAAAGAAACTTTAGAGTTAGTTGGACTTGAAGATAAGGCAAATGCTTATCCTCACCAATTATCTGGTGGTCAACAACAACGTGTTGCTATCGCTAGAGCAATTGTAAATAATCCAAAGGTATTGATTGCAGATGAACCTACTGGAAACCTAGATCCAGCAACATCAAGAGAAATTATTGAAATCTTAATGAAAATCAATCAAACACATAACACAACAGTGATTGTGGTTACGCATGATATTACAATTGTTGAAGAATATAAACAAAGAACGATTACAATTGCCGATGGATGTGTTTCGTCGGATACATTAGCAGGGGGGTATGATTACGATGAAGGAAATCATTAGTTGTATTCGTAATTTACCTAAACATCTCGTCACAGCTTGTCAAAGTATTTGGCGTAATGGGGTAATGAGTTTTTCGTCAATCTTTGCGGTTTCTGTAACTTTATTACTTATTGCCTTAATTGGTGTAGTTGCAATCAATGTGCAAGATATGACACAATCGATTGAAGATAGTTTAACAGTCTATGTTAAACTTGAAAGAGAACTTTCAAGTGAAGATGTAGAAAGAGTAGGACAAGAAATTAGCCAAATCGGTGAAATTACATCTGTTACTTTCTCATCTAAAGATCAAGAATTAGATAAATTAATTGAACAATATGGGGAAGATGGTAAATCTCTTTATGAATCTTTTAGAGATGAAAACCCATTAGGAGATGTTTATGTTGTAGAAGTGAGTGATGCTCAATTCTTAGATCAAATCGCTAAACAAATTAGTAACATTGATGGTGTAAATAAAACAAACTATGGTGGAGAATCAACAACGACTTTAGTTAAAACATTAGAAAATGTAAGAAATGGTGGTAGTGTTTTTGTTGTAGCTTTAGTTGTTATTGCTTTAATGCTTATTTCAAATACAATTAAAGTGGCTATTACAGCACGACAAACAGAAATTTCAATTATGCGTATGGTTGGAGCATCAAACTGGTATATCCGTATTCCGTTTATGATTGAAGGAATTTTAATTGGAATTATTGGTTCGATTGTTCCTTGTCTATGTTTATATTTTGGTTATACGATTTTATATCGTCAATTAGGAGGGATGTTCTTCTCTTCAATGTTAGCATTAAGAGCACCGTCTCCATTTGTTTATCAATTTGCAGGAATTCTTGTTTTATTAGGATCAGGGGTAGGACTTGTAGGAAGTTACTTCTCAATCCGTAAATTCTTAAAATTCTAATGAAAAAATTAATCCATGTCTTTCTTTGTTGTACATTGCTGGTAAGTACAAGTGTGGTTTGCTTATCCTACAAAGTAAAAGCAGAAAATGATTTTGAAATTAATGAACGTACTTATATTGAAAAATGTAAAGCCAGTGATATGACAAAAAAAGATACACAAATTTGTGATGAATTTAATCAATATTTAAAAGATAAAAATAGTGCGAGTGAAGAAAACGCAAAAACAATGCGTGGTGATATCGAAGAAAAAGAATCAACGATTCAAGATTTACAAGATGAAATCGACCAAATGCAAGCCAATATTGAAAGTAAACAAATTGAAATTGATTATACGACACAAAATATCAATGAACTCGCTATTCATATTGAAGAAAAAGAAACAAAAATAAAAGAACGTTTATATGAAATGCAAACTTATTTAAATTCAAATCAATTATTTGATTTTATTATGGGAGCATCCACTTTCTCAGATTTATTTTCTCGTATTGACGGAATCAATGAAATTACAAGTTATGATAAAGAATTGATTCGTAGTTTAGCTGTAGATAAAGAAAATCAAAACACACAAAAAGAAATATTAGTCAGTGCACAAGCAAATTTAAATCAAATGAATAGTGAGCTTGTTGCTAAACAAGATGAATTAAGTTCCTCAGTAGCTTCTTTAAAAGTACAAGTTGGTTACTTAGAAGAAAATATTAAACTAACAAATGAAAGTATCAATGCTGTTGCTAGTGCAGTTACAGCCAGTCAAGTTTCAATTGCTCAGCAAGAAGAATTACAAAGAAGATTAGAAGAAGAAGCTAAAAATAATCAAAACAATAACACGAACACGGGTGGAAGTGATAATGGAAATACAAGTGATGATAACACCAATGTGACACCTTCTATCCCTGAAGGGTCAACAGTAGGTAAACAAGCAGTTTTACTTGCTTTGCAACATAAAGGTTCACCTTATGTATGGGGTGGTAAAGGACAACCAATCACAGAATCCCTTATTAATGGACTTGCTTCTTATTATGGTTGGAGTTGGTATCAAGGATTGGAATCTTATTATGGTACAGGAACACTTGCTTTTGATTGTTCGGGTCTTACATCTTGGTGTTACGCTCAACTAGGTTATAGTATTGGGCTAAGTACTTATGTTCAACAAAATTCAGGATACGCAGTATCTTGGGATGCCATGCAAGTAGGAGATCTTATCCTCTTTGATTGGGATGGTGATGGGCAAACAGACCATGTCGGAATGTACGCTGGTGATGGTTTAATGGTCCATACAGCAACGCCAAATGATGGTTTAGGTGTCCATGTAGTTAGCCTTACTTCAACAAATTATTGGCGTAGTCATTGTTATACAATTCGAAGAATAGCTTAGAAAAGGAGGAATGAAAGGAAATGAAGTTAAATAAAACAATAAAAAGTATATTAGTCGTTAGTATGGTTTCATTTACAGCATTCGTTGGTACTTCAACCATTAAAGCAGACAATGATTATGAAGTAAATGAACGTGAATATATTGCTATGTGTAGTTCAGATAGTCTTTCAAGAAGTGAAATCGCAACTTGCCAAGACTTCAATAATTATTTAAAAAGTAAAAACTCAGATATTCAAAGTTCAATTAATGATGCACAAAGTTCATTAGATTCAACACAAGATAAAATCAATGAAGTTTATAATCAAATTAATCAATTAGAAACACAAATTAGTGAAAAGCAAGAAACCATTGATTACATCAATACCCAAATTGCTGGACAAGAAGAACAAATTCAAGAAAAACAAAACATGCTTAAAGATCGTTTATACGAAATGCAAACGTATGTGAATTCAAATCAAATGATTGATTTCATTTTAGGAGCTACAAGTTTTTCTGATTTATTCTCACGTATTGATGGGGTCAATGAATTAACAGCAAGTGATAAAGAATTGATCGTTTCTTTAAATGATGCAAAAAAAGAATTAGAAGATACAAAACAATGGGCTCAAGATGAACAAAATGCATTACTTGCTTCAAAACAAGAACAAGAAAATAAAAAAATAGAAATGGATGAATTAATTCAAACTTATACAGCTCAAATTGAAGCTGGGGAAGCTTCTTTAGCTGAAAGTGCATCGATCCAATCTTCACTTGAATCTGCTATTCAAAATTCTCAACTTACGTTAGAACAACAACAATGGATCAGTAATGGGGGAAACAGCAGTAGTGATTCTTCAAGTGGTAATTCAAACAGTGGAACTATTGCGGATACATCAGGTATTGCTGGAATTGCTTATAGTAAAGTAGGTAGTGCCTATGTTTATGGTGCTACAGGACCTAATGCATTTGACTGTTCAGGATTTACTTCATGGGTTTATGCTCAAGTGGGAATCAACATCACACGTACAACTTATTCACAAGTTAATCAAGGTTATGCTGTTAGTGCAGGTGATTTACAACCAGGTGATTTACTTTTCTTTAATACTGGTGGGTATTGTTCCCATGTCGGTATTTACGCTGGTAATGGAGTTATGATTCATGCCGGAACACCGGCTACTGGAGTGGAAACAACGAATTTCTACTCATCTTACTGGCAAGGATGTTTTTTAACAGCAAGAAGAATTGGATAAAGAAAAAAGGACTGAAAAGTCCTTTTTTTAATAAATTGGTGTGAATAAGTAATATATTTTATTAATTTGTGGTAAAATAGCATTACTGAGGTGATTGAATGAAATTAAATGATAAACCCAAACATAAAATAAAAATGAATTTAGGCGCTGTCATTGTTTGTTGTATTCTTTGCTTAGGCGGTGGTTTTCTTATCGGTAATCAAAAAAACAAAGCTTCGAGTACTGCAAGTCAAGGAACAAATAAAGTACAAGAAGTTTATGACATTTTAAAAAATAAATGGTTAAATACAGAGGATGCTATCGATTTAGATGAAACGCTTGCTAAAGCAATGATGGAAGCGGTTGGTGATCCCTATAATAGCTATTTTACCCAAAGTGAACTTGCTGATTTTCAAGATGGTATTAATAAAAATTACGAAGGAATCGGTGTTGCATTTAATACTAATGCAGGACTTCCAATCATCACTAAAGTATACGAAGGTTCTCCAGCAAAAAAAGCCGACTTACAAGAAGGTGATATTTTACAAGCTGTAGATCATCAAAGTATTCAAGATAAAAGTAGTGATGAAATTGTCAAAATGGTACGAGGAGAAAGTGGAAGTGATGTCGTTTTAACGATTTTACGTAAGCAAGAAACTTTTGATGTAACCATTACACGTGCAAAAGTGGATTATTCTGCTCTTTATGAAATTAAAACAGCAAATGATCATCCATATGGATTAATCACACTTTCCTCTTTTGGCACAACGACAGCTAGTGAAGTTAAAAAAGCACTCGATTATTTTACACAAGAAAATATCGATACTCTTGTTTTTGATGTTCGAGGAAACCCAGGAGGTTACTTACAAGCAGCTAAAGGAATTTTAGATCTTCTTTTAGAAAAAGGTCAAGTTGAACTTATTACAGAAAATAAACAAGGAAAACAAGTGGAATATGTTTCAAGCAATGAACAGCCTCATCGTTTTAGTCATGGTTATGTATTAATTAATAATTCAAGTGCAAGTGCGAGTGAAGTTTTAGCTGGAGCTTTACAAGAAGTATTAGGGTACACTGTGATTGGAGAACAAAGCTATGGAAAAGGAGTCGCTCAAGATCAAGCTACGTTAAGTGATTTAAGTGTGGTTAAATACACTTATGCAAAATGGTTACTTCCAAGTGGTAAATGGATTGGTGGAGAAGGAATCACCCCTGATATCGAAGTAAAAAATACCTCTTTAGAGGGATTATATAATTTTGAATTAGACTCCTCTTTACAACAAGACAGTGTTGATGAAAGAATAGCTCAATTTCAAAAAATGTTGAAATTGATTGGTTATGATTGTGGTCGTGAAGATGGTTATTTTAGTGAAAATACCAAAACCGTTTTACAGCAGTTTGAAAAAGATCATCAACTTACAGAAAATGGAACTTTTGATCAAGAAGATAGAAATGCATTAATTAGTGCAATAATCGAATATGCATATGCTAGTCAAAATGATGAACAATATAAAAAATTAGAATCTTTGATTCAATAAAGGATGGTGAGATTATGCCAAAATTTGAACTTGTTTCTTCCTATCAACCGACAGGAGATCAACCTACAGCGATTGAAGAATTAGTGGAAGGAATAAAAGCAGGAAAGAAAACCCAAGTCTTATTAGGAGGAACGGGAACTGGAAAAACATTCACGGTTTCGAATGTGATTGCAAGAGTGAATAAACCAACATTAGTGTTAGCCCATAATAAAACTTTGGCTGGACAACTTTATTCAGAATTAAAGGAATTTTTTCCACATAATCGAGTTGAATACTTTGTATCCAATTTCGATTTTTACCAACCAGAAGCTTATATTCCTAAAAGTGATACCTATATTGATAAAACAGCGAAAACGAACTATGAAATTGAAATGTTACGTTCTTCAGCAATGAATTCTTTACTTGAAAGAGAAGATACCATTGTTGTTGCTTCCGTTGCTTCTATTTATGGATTAGGAAATCCAGATCAATATCGAGAAATGATTTTTAGTATTCGAGTAGGACAAATCATTGATCGTAAGGAACTTCTTACTTTCTTAGTTGATCGTCAATATCAACGCAATGATATAGAACAAACCAAAGGAACATTTCGAGTTCGTGGGGATGTTATTGAAATCATGCCGGGACACACGGAAAGTTGGCTTATTCGTGTTGAGTTATTTGGTGATGAAGTCGATCGAATTTGTGAAGTTGATCCTTTAACAGGACAGGTTTTAAATTCATTTCAATATTATACGATTTATCCAGCTTATGGCTATGTTACAACGAAAGAACAAATGGACATGGCAGTTAATGGTATTGAAAAAGAATTAGAAGAGCGTTTAGTTGAATTAAAACAACAGAATAAATTATTAGAACATCAACGTCTAGAACAAAGAACACGTCATGATATTGAGATGTTAAGAGAAGTGGGGATGTGCTCAGGAATTGAAAACTATTCTCGTCATATCGATGGACGACAAGAAGGACAACGTCCATATACTTTAATTGATTATTTCCCTAAAGATTACCTTTTGATCGTGGATGAATCTCATGTTATGTTGCCACAAATTCGAGGTATGTTTAATGGTGATCGTTCTCGTAAAGAAACTTTAGTTGAATATGGATTCCGTTTACCTAGTGCCTTAGACAATCGACCATTGCGTTTTGAAGAATTTGAAAAAATCATTAATCAAGCTATATTTGTATCTGCGACACCAGGGGATTATGAGTTAGAACAAGTACATAATCATTATGTAGAACAAATTATTCGACCTACGGGATTGCTCGATCCTCTTATTGAAGTTAGACCAATTGAAAATCAAATTGATGACATTATTGGTGAAATCAATGAGCGTATTAAGAAAAATGAACGTGTTCTTATCACCACTTTAACAAAACGAATGGCTGAAGATTTAACGGATTATTTAAAAGAAGTAGGATTAAAGGTCGCTTATCTTCATTCTGACACAAAAACATTAGAAAGAACAGAAATCTTACGTGATCTACGTTTAGGTAAGTACGATGTTTTAATTGGGATCAACTTATTAAGAGAAGGATTGGACTTACCTGAAGTTTCTTTAGTTTGCATTTTAGATGCAGATAAAGAAGGCTTCTTACGTAGTCACCGTTCACTTATCCAAACGATTGGTCGTGCTGCACGTAATGCTTCTGGTAAAGTTATTATGTATGCTGATAATATGACAGAATCGATGCAATCTGCCATTGATGAAACTAACCGTCGTCGAGAAATTCAAGAAGTTTATAATAAAGAACACCATATTATACCTAAGACCATTGTTAAAGATATACGTGAAGCGATCCATGGCATGGATGAAACAGTTGAACAAGCTTCTAGCCTTGTTAAAAAGGGTAAAAAGGCAAGTAAGAAAGCAAAAGCAGAACTTATTAAAGATATTGAAGCGCAAATGAAAGCCGCTGCTAAAGTATTAGACTTTGAAAAAGCAATGGAACTTCGTGACATTCTAATTGAGTTAAAAGGAGAAAATGCTTAATGAAATTGCCTTCTTTGTTACTTAATATATTAAAAGTCATTGCTTCAAAAAAAGGACGAGGGTATTTAGTAGGTGGTTGTGTACGTGATGACTTGTTGAATATTAAAGAAAGTCATGATAAGGATGTTGAAATTTATGGTCTTGAGCCTGAAGAACTTAAAACTATTTTAAGTTCTTTTGGACAAGTCCTTGAAGTAGGAAAAAGCTTTGGAGTTTATAAATTAAAAGAACTCCCTGATGTTGATTTTGCTTTAGCTAGAAAAGAAAGTAAGTGTGGAAGTGCACATCAAGATTTTGCGATAGAACTTATTCCTGAACTTTCTTTTCAAGAAGCTTGTAAAAGAAGAGATTTAACGATCAATGCCATTCTTTATGATCCAATTGAAAAAAAATGGATTGATCCTTATCATGGAAAAGAAGATTTAAAAAATAAAATTTTAAGAATGGTGGATGAATCCACATTTAAAGATGATCCCTTACGGGTATTGCGTTTAGCACGTTTTAAAGCGAAACTCCCTGATTTTAAAATAGAAGAAAAAACAATGATACAAGCGAGGGCTATGGTTAAAGATTTACCTTTTCTTAGTAAAGAAAGGATTTTTAATGAATACAATCAAATATTAATGAATGCGATGCCTTCAGCTGGTTTTACCTTTTTGCATGCTATTCAGGCTTTACCACCTGAATTAGAAAAACTAAGCGATACTTTTCAACGTTTAGATTTTCATCCTGAAGGAAGTGTTTTTAATCATACTATGCTCGTTGTTGATTTAGCGGCTTTATGTAAGCAAAAGACATCTTGGCCACTTGCTTTTATGTGGGCAAGTTTACTTCATGATATTGGTAAACCTAAAGTAACGACACCGGAGGGAAAAGCACCTAATCATGATTTAGAAGGAGAGCTGATTGCTTATGAATTTATGATGAATTTATCCCATCAACAAAAATTAGCTAAATACGTTTCTTTAATGGTCAGGACCCATATGACTTTAATGGTTGCTTGTCGTAAAGATCAAAATGCTTATCCTTATTTAAAAGCATTGAAACGATTAGAAGGCTATGTACCGATCGATGATTTGGTATTACTTAGTAGTTGTGATAAATTAGGAAGAAAACGAATTGATATTCAAACAATTCAAAAATTCAATTATTATATTGATAATATGAAAAAAATGTATGGCAGTCATGCTTTAAAACCGGTGATAACGGGGTATGATTTAATTGAAATGCACATTCAGCCACAAGCCAAATATAAAGAACTGTTAGATGATCTTTACGATCGTCAATTAAAAGGAAAGACGAAAGAACAACTTATTGATTATATAAAAGATTTAATTAAAAGGGGTGGAATTAGTGGAACAAGATAAAATTAGAGTTAAAGGAGCAAGGGAGAATAATCTTAAAAATATTGATATCGAAATTCCTAGAAATAAACTGGTTATTATGACGGGACTTTCTGGTTCAGGAAAAACATCTTTAGCGTTTGATACGATCTATGCTGAAGGGCAACGCCGTTATGTTGAATCTTTAAGTGCTTATGCAAGACAATTCTTAGGAAATGCAGATAAACCGGATGTAGATAGTATTGAAGGGTTATCACCAGCTATTGCTATTGATCAAAAAACAACAAGCCATAACCCTCGTTCAACAGTAGGAACGGTAACGGAAATTTATGATTATTTAAGATTGTTGTATGCTCGTATTGGGGTACCTTATTGTCCAGAACATGGTGTACCAATTGTTGCTCAAACGATCAAACAAATGACGGATACGATCGATAAATATGAAGATGGAGCTAAGTTACAAATTTTAGCTCCAGTAGTAAAAAATAAAAAAGGTACACATAAAGATTTATTTGCAAGATTACAAAAAGAAGGTTATGTACGTGCTCGAGTTAACGGTGAAACACGTTTATTAGAAGAAAATATTGAATTAGATAAAAATAAACGTCATAACATTGAAGTAATCATTGACCGTATTATTAAAAGAGAAGGCTATATTTCAAGGCTTGCGGATTCACTAGAAACGGCATTAAATTTAAGTGATGGCGAAGCCATCGTTCAAAATTTAACGACCAATACAGAAGAATTATTTTCATCAAATTATTCTTGTCCAATTTGTGGCTTTTCAGTGCCTAAACTCGAACCCCGTCTATTTTCATTTAACTCACCATTAGGTGCTTGTCCGGATTGTAAAGGATTAGGATTAAAAAATGAAGTAGATGAAGATTTGATTATTCCCGATAAAAACTTATCGATTAATCAAGGGGGAATTCGTTATTTTAAAACTGCTGTTGGTACAGAAAGAATTGAATGGCAACGTTTTTTGATTTTATGTGAAAAATATAAAATTGATTTGGATAAACCATTGAAAGATTTCACAAAAAAAGAAATGGAAATTATCATGATAGGTTCTCGTGAACCGATTACTTATACGATCACTTCAAGTTCAGGTAATGTGAATAAAACAACGAAAGTGATTGAAGGGGTCAAAACATTGATTCAAAGACGTTATGAAGAAACGCGTTCTTCATGGTCAAAAGAATGGTATGAATCTTTTACTTCTGAACATGTTTGTCCAACGTGTCATGGCAAAAGATTAACAGATGAAGTATTAAGTGTAAGAGTAGGTGGTTTAAATATTGCTGAACTTACGGATTTATCGATTCGTGATGCTCTTACTTTCTTTAACCAATTGGAATTAACACCAACGCAAGCAACGATTGCAGAATTGATCTTAAAAGAAATTAAAGATCGTTTAGGCTTTTTAAATGATGTTGGTTTAGGCTATCTTTGCTTGTCAAGAACAGCTGCAGGACTATCAGGTGGAGAAGCTCAACGTATCCGTTTAGCTA
>URQL01000016.1 GCA_900550005.1 uncultured Erysipelotrichaceae bacterium | reverse complement strand
TAATTTAATGTTAACCAAGTAAAAAATATCGACAAAATATGACGAAATTGTTTAAAAAATATACAAAAAAATGTCAAAAAAAATAATAGGTGTATTTTTTTAAAAAAAGATGATTTTTTATGACTGAAAATGTATTTTGAATTTTGTTGTTCTAATAATTGACGAAGTCCGTTTAATTTAGTCATCACTTGATTACGTTTTAATTCAAAAGCATCTAAATTTGCTTTAGAATGATCATAACGTTCAACACTTTGATTATAATCACTTAAAACTTCACTTAACATTTGTTTTAAAGAAGTGACTTGTTCTTCTAAATTTTCTGAAGAACCACCTTCTAAAATATGTTTTCTTTTTTCGTCGATTTGAACTTTACTTGTATTTAATTGATTTACATTTTCTAAAGCTTCCATTAATTTAGATTGTAAAGCATCCACTTCTTTATCAAGTAAAACCATTTTATCCTTTTTAGTGGCTAACAAGGCTTCTTTTGTGACTAAGTCATTCGAATAACTTTGTTGATAATTTTCTAATTCTTGAATGCGTTGCTTAATTTGATCAATTTGTGCTTTTAAATCCGTAGATTCATGAACGATCAAACCAATTTCAATTTCTTCTAATTGTTTTTTTAAAGCAATATAGGTTTCCGCTTTTTCTTTTTGTTTTTTCAAAGGGATGATTTGTTTTTCTAATTCATTTACAATATCTTGAACTCGATTCAAATTTTCTGTCGTTTTTTCTAATCTTCTTAAAGATTCAATTTTTCTTTTCTTATATTTTGCAACTCCTGCTGCCTCTTCAAACATCGGTCTTCTTTCTTCTGGTTTTGAATCCGCAAAAGAAGAGATATTTCCTTGTGAAATCATGGATAACGAATCTCGTCCAAGTCCTGTATCCATCATTAAATCAACGATATCTTTTAAACGACAGGGTTGTTTATTTAATAAATATTCCCCTTCATTATTATGACGATAAATGCGTCTTGTTATTTCAATATTTTGATAATCACTATCAATATAGCGATCACTATTATCAAAAACTAAAGTGACTTCTGCTAAATTTTGTGGTTTTCGATCTTGTGATCCTGCAAAAATAACATCACTCATCGCTGTCCCTCTTAAAGATTTCACGGACTGTTCCCCTAAAACCCAACGAATAGCATCAGTGATATTACTTTTTCCACAACCATTAGGTCCAACGATTCCTGTGATCCCTGGCTGTAATTCTAAATTAACACGATCTGCAAAAGATTTAAAACCATGTAATTCAATTTTCTTTAAATACATAGATTCACCCCTTGTCTCAATACATTATTATATAATAAATTAAATAAAAAATAAAGAATAATCAAAATATGTGCTTGACAAGATGAAAAAAAGCTCAAACAAGAATTATTTGAGCTCATTATTATTTTCTTTACGATAAGATTTTAAAACATCTTTAATCGCATTATTACGATCATAAGGTAACGTGATATAAAATTCTGACCCGACATCTTTTTGGGATTTAACTTTGATACTTCCCCCATGTAAATCAACGATACTTTTTACAATCGCTAATCCAAGTCCATTACCACCAACACTACGTGCTTTATCTTCACGATAAAAACGTTCAAAAATATGACGTTGGGCTTCTTCATCCATGCCTATTCCTGTATCCGAAATCATAATTTCCACATCTTTACTATTCTTTTTCAAATTAACAGAAATATAGCCTCCTTCTTCTGTATATTTGATGGCATTATTTAAAATATTGATCCATACCTGTTCTAAGCGGTTTTGATCTCCGCTAATAAAGATTTCCTTTTTAGGAAGATTGGATTCAATCTCAATATCTTTTTGAATTGCTTGTGCTTCTAAAGAATCCATAACTCGATTAAGCTGTTTCGTTAAAGAATAATTTTCAATATTTAATTTTGTATCTTCCCCATCAAGCAACGTTAACTGTAACATATTTTTACTAAGTGTAGATAAACGTTTGCTTTCAAATAAAATAATGTCGGTATACTTTTCTCTTTGTTCATTAGTTAAATCTTCATTTTTTAAAATCGTTGCAAAACCATTAATCGATGTTAATGGCGTTTGGAACTCATGAGAAACATCAGAAATGAATTGTTGTCTTGTTTGTTCTTGTCTAACTAACTCTTTAGCCATTAAGTTAAAACTTTGATTTAATCGACCGATTTCATCATTTCCTCGATAATTAACACTGACATTATAATTTCCTTTAGCAAGTTCTTGTGTTGCTCGTGTTAAACGTGTGATTGGTTTAACAATAATATCTGCAATAATTAAAAAGACGATACTTCCTGCAATAAAGATAAAACCAACAGCCATTAAAACAGAATGTTTAATAATATTTTCTTGGGCAGAAATATTCTTTTGAATAAATAAAGCATATTGATCATTATCAAAATGACAATTCATCCCTACTGTTTGAAAAAACGAATTACGTAAATTAACTTCATCACGATCATTCGATAATAAAATTTGAATATCTTCTTGCAACCCAGTTGGTGATTTAAAATCACCATAAGTATATTGCGTACTTCCATTCGTTAAATAAATAGACAACTCTAGAGCTTTAGAAACATGACTTAATATTAAATTCACCTCATCAATTGATTGATTATCGATTTGACTCACTAATAATGCATTTGTATCTAATAATTCTTCTTTCGTTACTTCCGATAATTCTTGTGAATTGTTTTTTAATACAAAATAGCCTGCAAAAGAAAAGCTAATAAAGATACTTACTAAAAATCCAATAATCAATTTTCCATAAATTGATTTCATAATTATTTCTCTTCTACTTCAACTTTATAACCTAACCCACGAACAGTCACCACATGGAAATCGTCGATTTGGCGTAAGTTTTCACGAATACGTTTAATATGGACATCCACAGTACGGTCAAATCCATCGTAATCCATTCCCCATATTTTTTCAATCAATTGTTCACGAGAGAAGATTTGATTTGGATTTTTTGCTAATTCAAATACCAATTCAAATTGTTTTAATGGTAAATGGATCACTTCATCTCCATGTTTGATTTCATATTTATCCCCATCTAATGTTGTTTTTCCAATAGTAATGATATTTTTAGCATTAACACTATAACGTTTTAAAATGGTTTTCACTCTCGCCATTAATTCAGCGGCATCAAAAGGTTTGGTTACATAATCATCTACCCCAATATCAAAACCTTTAAGTTTATCTTCACTTGTTCCTTTTGCAGTAAGCATAATAGCGGGTATATCACGAATTTCTTTCATTTCTTTAACAAATTCATACCCATCCATAATCGGCATCATCACATCTACGATCGCTAAATCAATAAATTCATTTTCAACAATGTCCAATGCTTCTTTACCATTTCCTGCTTCTTTGATTTCATAACCTTCTTTATTTAAATAGAATTTGATGAGTTCACGAATATGAATTTCATCATCTACAATCAATACTTTTACCTTCATTTTCTTACCTCCTAAAAATAATTATAACGATTCTATTTGAACTGTTTTTTAACTATCCTCATTATAAAATAAAAAAAATAAGATTAGAATACTATAATCTTATTTTTCGAAGAATTTCTTCAATTAAATCATCAAGTTCATCTAAGGATTGAAGTGTTGCTCCACTAGCAAGTTGATGTCCACCACCATTAAACTTCATTGCTACATCATTAATGATCGTTGAACGACTACGGATACTCACACGATAATTGTTCGCTTCACTATTTTGCGTAATCGCCATCCATACTTCAAATTCATCAATATTTGCAAGTAAGTTAACGTAATCTGATCCTTTAGAACGACTGATTTGCAACTGATCTAAATCTTCTTGCATTAAAATATAATAAGCAACTTTCCCCTTAACTTGATAATGATTTAAAATATGACGTTGAATTTCCAAATCTTTTTCTTTCTTTAAATACATACTTTGATAAACTGACTCAATTTGCACCCCACATTCAAGTAGATAAGCTGCCGCTTTAAAAGTGGAAGCATCACTATTACGATACATAAAGCGATTTGAATCCCCAATGATTCCATAATACAAACATGTTGCTGCTTGTAAATTCATTAATTTCAAACCACTTTCTTGGTAAAGTTCACAAACGATTTGACTTGCTGAAGATTTGGTAGGAATTTCAATATTCCATTTTCCATAGCTTTCAACCACTTCATGATGGTCAATTTTTAAAATTGGATTTTCTTCCATTAATTCCCCATCGATTCTTTCTTTGTTTGCTGTATCGATCACAATTGCTAAGCCCAATTGATGTAAATCTTCATCAAATAAATCAGAGTAAATAAATTTATTTAAAAGTTCTTCATTATTTTCTCCTTTTAAAACTACTTTTTTAGTTGGATCATATTGTTTAATAATATAAGCCATGGCAAGTTGTGAACCATAAGCATCATAGTCAGGATTAACATGACGATAAATATAAATCGTTGAATACGAATCAATAATTTCAAAAATATTCATAAAACACTCCTAATCAATATTTAAAATACGTGCCGTATCTTTAACAATAACCAATTCTTCATCCGTTGGAATAACCATAACTTCCACTTGTGAAGTTGGTGAAGAGATCACACGATTCCCTTCTTCTTTTGAAACATTTAGTTCATGGTCTAAATGACATCCTAAAGCACGAGCTACGTTATCAATAATCAAAGCACGTAAATAAGGGACATTTTCGCCAACCCCAGCCGTAAAGGCGATCACATCTACCCCACCTAATTCCATAACATAGCTTCCTATATATTTTGACACAATACGTGCATAAAGTAAACCGGTTAATAAGGCTCTTTCATCTCCATCTTTAAATAAAGCTCTTTCAACATCACGAGAATCAGAAGATATTCCTGATACTCCAAGCATTCCTGATTTTTTATTGTAGATTTCTAAAACTTCATCAGGTGTTTTGTTTAATTTTTTACATAAATAAGGCATAACAGAAGGATCGACATCCCCAGAACGGGTTCCCATCATAACCCCTGCTAATGGGGTAAATCCCATTGATGTATCGATGCATTTACCATCTTCCACAGCTGAAATACTTGCTCCATTACCTAAATGACATACGATAATACGAGAATGTTTAGGATTTCCTAAATATTCCATAACTTCGTGTGAAACATAATAATGACTTAATCCATGAGCACCATATTTTCTTACTTTTAAATCCGTATAATATTCATAAGGTAAAGCATATAAATAACGTTCTGGATCAAGTGTTTGATGGAAAGCTGTATCAAATGCAAAAACATGTTTAGCATGAGGTAAAGCTTCTTTAAAAGCACGATAACCTACTAAGTTAGCCGGATTGTGCAAAGGAGCCAATTCACATAATTCTTCTACTTTGCTTTCGACATCTTCATCCACTTCCACGGATTGATCAAAATATTCACCACCATGAACAATACGATGTCCACAAGCGACAATTTCATCTAAAGATTCAATAAAATGATGTTCAACCAATATTTTCAAAACATAGTGTACAGCTTCTTTATGATCTTTAAAATCAACGTGACTTACATCTTTGTTATCTTTTGTTTTAATAGTCACGATACCATCTTTTAATCCGATTCTTTCAATATTTCCTTTTACACATACCTCGTAACCAGGCATTTTAAATAATTGCATTTTTAAAGATGAACTACCTGCATTCACCGCGATAATCATTGACATATCAATTCCTCCACTTCTTAAACTCTATTTCTATTATGCCTTAAATAAAGAGAAAATGACACTTTTTTCATTTTTTTGAAAACGCTTTTTTATAAAAAGAAAAACACTGGCTTAAACCAGTGCTTTCGATTATTGATTTTGAGATTTTCCTTGTCCTTTAATTTGGTTTTGACCCATTTCTACTAAACGTTTAGTAATTTCGCCACCAACAGAACCATTTGCTCTTGCAGTAGTATCGCCACCAAGAGTAACACCAAATTCGTTAGCAATTTCGTATTTCATTTGGTCAATCGCATTTTTAGCTCCAGGAACGACTAATTTATTTCTATTTGAGTTTGAATTCATTTGAAATTCACCTTCCTTTCACGATTATTTTGTATCCTTATCAAATTTCTATACTTATTTTTTTAAAAATATGTTAAGATAAAAAATAAAGGCAGGTGAAAACATTGAAAAATGTACTCTTAATTAGTTTAATTTTAATTTTGAAAGTGGCAACTTTTGGTATTTATTTTTACGACTTTACCAAGACAAGAAAGTTACTTCAATTGGATCGCTCAATTAAGCGACAATTATCTGTATTACAAAGAATTGAAGTTTACTTTTTTAATCTTTATATTTTTGCGCAATTTTTAATTCCTTTTAGTTTAAATCAATCAAAAGGACTTTCTTTACTTATTCATTTTATTGGCTTTGTCTTAACTTATTTACACATTAATCGTTGGGTATTTGTTTCAAAAAAATCTATCATTTGTCGTGATGAAATGTATCGTGTTAAAACCACATATAAAATCAATTATGAAAAAAATACATTATCTTTTAGATCAGGTAGTAAAAACATTAAAATTCGTTTTCCTTTAGTTACAAAAGAACATTTAGAAAGAACCATTTTATAATATGGATCTTCTTTCTTTACTTAGCTACCCTAAAATCGAAGATATCAAGTCTGCTTTATTTATCCAACCTCATCCTGATGATAATGAAATTGGTGCCGGTGGGCTCATGTGTTTACTTTCTCAAAAAGGAATTCCTGTTTATGGTTTAACGATTACCCAAGGAAGAGGTGGAAGTTTGGATCCTTCTTTAACTCCTGAAGCCTGTGGTAAATTAAGACAAAAAGAAGCAAACGAAGCAATGAAAATAACACATACCATCAATTTAGGTGACTTAGGTTACCATGATCAAAATCCATTTACTCACGAAAAATTGGTTGAAGATCTTGTGAAAATAATTCGACAAGTTCGCCCACAAGCTCTATTTACAGTTGATGATGCTTTAAAAAATGAAATGCATCCAATCCACATTCAAGTGGGAAAAGCTGTAAAAGAAGCTTTTATGCGTTCAGGTCAATTTTACTATCCTTATCATGAACAAATCGTTCATGAAGATGCATTTTCACCTGAAATTATCGGTTTTTATTTTACAGACGATGAAAATACGATCGTGGATATCAGCGAGGTTTACGAACAAAAGCTTCAAGCAATCAAAGCGCATCATTCACAAATTGATGAAACAACGATCCAACTTTATGACCAAATCTTTGCTTTTCATGCAAGTGATACACCTCATAAACGAATTGAAAGTTATAAACTTCTTTCTCGTGTTCACACACATTGTTTTGCTTTACCCAAATCTTTACAAACGAAGATAAAATAGTTTTTTAACTGTTTTAGCTTTTTTTATTATTTGTTTGAAACCGCTTTACTATTTAATCATTTGTGCTAAAATAAAGATAACAAATAATTTATTTAAGGAAGGTGAATCTTATATGAAAACATATCACTCTAATGAAATCGGAAATGTCGTTGTTTTAGGACATTCAGGAAGCGGTAAAACCAGTGTTATTGAAGGTATGGTTTATCGTTCTGGAGGAAGTAAAAAAACAGGAAAAATTAACGAAGGAAATACCATTTCCGATTATGATAATGAAGAAATCAAAAGAAAAATGTCTATCAACACAACCATTATTCCTGTAGAATGGGATAATTGTAAAATCAATTTATTAGATACACCAGGTAATATTGATTTTGTTGGTGAAACTTTAGAAGCTATTAAAGCAGCTGAATCTGCTCTCATCATTGTTCCTGCAACAAAAGGAATTACGATTGGCACAAAACAAGCCATGGAAAAAACAAAAGACTTACCTCATATGATTTATATTAATGGTTTAGATGATCCTAATAGTGCTTATGATGTTAAACTTAACGAATTAAAAGAAACCTTTGGTAAAGCAATTGCTCCAATCCAAGTTCCAATTATGGAAGGAAATAAAATGATTGGTTATGTCAATGTTGCTAAAATGGAAGGACGTCTATTCCAAGGAGAACAAACGATTCCTTGCCCAATCCCTGATTCAATGTGGGATCAAGTCAATCCCGTAAAAGAAATGATTGATGAAGCGGTAGCCAATTCAAGTGATGAATTATTAGAAAAATATTTTAATGGAGAACCTTTTAGTAAAGAAGAAATCTCATGGGCTTTACGTCAAGGGGTTATGAATAAAACCATTATTCCAGTTTTATGTGGTACTGAAATGATTGGAATCCATATTTTACTTAATTCTATCGTCGCTTTCTTCCCATCAAGTGCAGATACATGTAACTCTTTTATCGTGAATGATTTAAGCAATAATGATCAAGATATTATTGGTTATAATGAAAGCTTACCAGGAACAGCCTTTGTATTTAAAACGATTGCTGATCCTTTTGTTGGAAGAATCTCTTTATTAAAAATCATGACTGGTTCAATTCAAAATGGAACAACTCTTTATAATTCTAAAACAAAAGAGATTGAAAAAATCAATAAGCTTTATACTATGAAAGGAAAAGAATTGATCGAAGTGGATACACTTTATGCTGGTGATATTGGCGCTGTATCTAAATTACAAAATACAAGTACAAACGATACTCTTTGTCCTCTAGATTATTTAGTTTATTATGAACCAATCGAATTTCCTACACCTTACTATACCAAAGCTATTGTTCCTGTAGGTAAAGATAATGAAGAAAAAATCGCCAATGCGATAAACCGTCTACTTGAAGAAGATCCAACTTTACGATTTGTCACAGATCCTGAAACAAAACAACAACTCATTTCGGGTATGGGAGATCAACACTTAGATATTGTTGTATCTAAATTAAAAAATAAATTTAAAATTGATGTTAAATTAGAAGAAGTGATCATTCCTTATCGTGAAACGATTCGTTCTAGTGTTACTCAACGTTCTAAATTTAAAAAACAATCTGGTGGTCATGGTCAATATGGAGATGTTGAAATTGTTTTTGAACCCTCATTACAATTAGATAAACCTTACATCTTTGAAGAAAAAATCTTTGGTGGTGCTGTCCCTAAAGCTTACTTCCCTGCTGTTGAAAAAGGATTACAAGAAAGTGTTAAAGAAGGGGTATTAGCCGGATATCCAGTTATTGGTATTAAAGCAACACTCGTGGATGGAAGTTATCATAATGTCGATTCTTCAGAAATGGCTTTTAAAACCGCTACATCCATGGCTTTTAAAGAAGGGATCGCTAAAGCAAAACCTGTAATTCTTGAACCTTATGTAACCATGAAAGTTCTTGTTGATGATGAATTTACTGGAGATATCATGGGCGATTTCAATAAAAAACGTGGACGTGTCATCAATGTGGATCACCAAGATGATAAAGTTTGCATTGAAGCTCAAATCCCACAAAATGAAATCATGAATTACTCTATTGATTTAAAAGCAATGACTCAAGGTCAAGGAACGTATTCAAGAGAATTTTTAGATTATGAAATTGCACCAGATCCAATCGCTAAAAAAGTGATTGAAGCCCGTAAAAAATAAAATTAGATTGTACTTATTTAAGTACAATCTTTTCATTTTCTTGACTAATTTTTTTATTTTTTATAAATAATTATCATTTTTATTTGCTATTTTATATATTTCTAGTAAAATAGAGATGTCGAGGGGGTAAATATATGAATTACATTGAAAAAGTATTAAAAGAAGTGCAAGAAAAAAATCCAAACGAACCTGAATTTAATGAAGCCGTTGGAAAAGTATTAGAAAGTTTAAAACCAGTCATTGAAGCTCATCCTGAATATGAAAAAATGGCTATTTTAGAAAGATTAGTTGAACCAGAAAGACAAATTATGTTTAGAGTACCTTGGGTAGATGATCAAGGACAAGTTCAAGTTAACCGTGGTTACCGTGTTCAATTTAATGGAGCAATCGGGCCTTATAAAGGAGGACTTCGTTTCCATCCATCTGTTAACTTAAGTATTATTAAATTCTTAGGTTTTGAACAAGTATTTAAAAACTCTTTAACTACTCTTCCAATTGGTGGAGGTAAAGGTGGATCTGATTTCAACCCGCAAGGAAAATCAGATGGAGAAATCATGCGTTTTTGTCAAAGCTTTATGAGCGAATTATATCGTCATATCGGACCTGACGTTGATGTTCCTGCCGGAGATATCGGTGTTGGTGGTCGTGAAATTGGTTATCTATTTGGACAATACCGTCGCATTCGTGGCGCTTATGAAAATGGTGTCCTTACTGGAAAAGCATTGCCATTTGGTGGAAGCTTGATTCGTCCTGAAGCAACAGGATTTGGTGCAATGTACTATGCTGAACAAGTATTAAAAGATCAAGGTGAATCATTAAAAGATAAAACAATCATCTTATCAGGTTATGGAAACGTAGCATGGGGAGTTTGTTTAAAAGCAAGAGATTATGGTGCTAAAGTTATTTCTATTTCTGGTCGTGATGGTTATGTTTATGATCCAGAAGGAATCAACACAGACGAAAAAATTAACTTCTTAGTAAAAATCAGAGAATCAAATGATGTTAAATTAGAAGATTACGCTAAAACATTTAACTGCGAATTCTTCCCTAAACAAAAACCTTGGGGATTAAAAGGGGATATCGCTATGCCATGTGCAACTCAAAATGAAATTAGCTTAGAAGAAGCAAAAACATTAACAGCTAATGGTATCAAATATGTAATCGAAGGCGCAAACATGCCTACTTACCCAGAAGCAATTGATTACTTCAAAGAAAATAATGTTATCTTAGGACCTGCAAAAGCTGCAAATGCAGGTGGAGTTGCTGTATCAGCATTAGAAATGGCTCAAAACTCTATGCGTTACAATTGGACAAGCGAAGAAGTTGATGCTAAATTAAAACAAATCATGATCAGCATCTATACAGCAAGTAAAGAAGCAAGTGCTAAATACGGGCTTGGTTATGATTTAGTTGCTGGAGCAAATATTGCTGGATTTGAAAAAGTCGTTGCAGCAATGATTGCTCAAGGTAATTATTAATAAACAAACAAAGACTATAAAGTTACTTTTAAAGTAACTTTACAGTCTTTTTTTAGTTTTCTGATTTCAATGGTCCATAATAATAAGATGATATAGCCCCTCATAACTAAAGTCACTTATACTTTATCGACTTTTATAAATTTCGAATCATTTCCACAAATAATCCTGGCTTTAATAGAATCATCATCGCACCACATTAACTTTTTAAAGCAATATAGAGAAAAGAAACCAGGATTTTTCTAGTTGTTTTCCCCATTTGTGCAATTGTCCCCCATCAAAAAAAGACATGTTTGACTAAACAAGAATTCTTTACTAAAAAAGCCAATGCAAAATTTGCCTCTAATGAAAAAGCAACGATAAGTTCGAATTCTTGGATTCCTTTATCTTTTAAAAAGGCTTGAATTTGTTCAACTGCAATATTCTTGATTTAAGCAATAAATAGAAGAAATAGATTAGGTAGAATACAATAATATTTAGCAGTCAATTCATTTGCTATAGGTTGACTACTACACCCATTGCATGAAAAATAAGATGACCCGATTAGATAAATCACCTACTATTTTAAATTCCATATAATTCCTTCTTTCTTTATAGTTACCTATAACCAACTAGAATTTAGCACAAGATGAATATTTTGCAATTTTTACATACAAAAAAAATAGTGTTGCTTTAAGCAATCACTACTTTTCTTACCATCGATTCATATTCTTTTCAAATTTAGCTACATAAGTAGCTTTAAGTTCTTTTTCACTTATTCCATAACAAAGCAAAATATCATTATAATACATAAGTACATCGGCCATTTCTTCAATTAAATGTTGACGTAATTGTGTATCTTCGACAGATTTTTGATCACCATTTTTCTTGATAATATCGATTACTTCACCGATTTCACCAATCATCCATAAAAGTTTATGTTTTCCTGCTTCAGGTGAAATAGTTTCCCATTTATCTTTATATTTTTCTTGTAATTCTTTTTGCATTGTAAGCATTTCTTCTACTGTAAAATGATCCATCTTTTCCTCCATAAATTCCTACTATTTATTTTTACCTTTGATAATCCAATTGCTTGTCGGACTCTTTGAAACTGCGTAAGTACCATAATCTAAATTAGCTAAATTGGCTACTGATTCATCAATGCTTAAAATCGTTGCTAAAGAAACAATTCTTGCTTCTTCTTGACTATGTTCTTTTCCACATAAAAATTGCCAATAGCCATCTTCATCATGAGAAACATAAAGTATGGGTTTATTTTCTTCTAAAACATGACAACAGGTAAAACAAGCTGTACGCGGATCATCAGCAAACGGAAATTTTTCCATCATCATTGTACTCCCCTTTCTTGTATTAAGAGATTTCTTTCTAACTTTTCATTAAGCTCATATAGTGCTATTTTTTGATCTAAAAAATAAATCAAATCATAGGCTTCTTGATAAGGTAACCATTGAATAGCTGTATGTTCTTTGGATAATTTAATCTCTCCATTAAAAGGCATAGCAAAAAAATACATTGGAATAACAACCACTTTCTTTCCCCATAAAGCTCTTTGTTCCCTACTAACAATTGTATCAGGAAGATAACTTATACTTTCTAAACGATAAAGAGGAAATTTTTCATCAATACACACTTCCTCAAACAACTCACGTCGAGCAGCTTCTTCTAAAGTTTCATTATCTTCTACGCCTCCACATACCCCTTGCCAACAATAGCTCATGTCCGCTCTTTGAAATACACCCTATTCATAACCATTTTTACCAATTCGAAACAAAAATATATGCACTTCTTTAGGTTGTCTCGTTCTATCCATCCCCTTCTATCATTAATCTATCCATCAATTGAAAAATATTGAAGTTCTTTAATTTCATCATCTAAAAATTCAAATTCAAAAATATGAAAATCATCTAAGGTTTGTTCTAAATATTAAACAGTTCCATTATCCTGATTGATCATTGGTTTGCCTGATTTTTCTTTGATTGTTTCTAATTCCTTTTAAATAAGAGAGGAATGTCTATTGCATCCATTCCCCTTTAAATTAAATTTAGTTTATAAAACTTTGATTCCACCTTGTTTTCTAATCTTTAAGACATGACAAGAACCTTCACCAAAATAATAATCCATTTCTTTACGGTAAGTTTCTACATAATCATTTTCTACAAATGCTTGGATCGTTCCAGCAAAGCCACCCCCATGAACACGGCATACACCCTTATCTTGAAGTAATTGTTCAGATAAAGCTAAAGCAATCGATACAGCTTGTTTATCGACATAAAAGTTAGAATAAACATTTTGTAAGTATTTAAAAGAACTATTTCCAGAAGCAGTAATAATTTCTTTAAATGTTTTAAAATCTCCTTGATTCAAAGCTTTTAATAACTCATCAACACGTTTATTTTCGGCAAACAAATGCATAGCACGTAAAACAGCGCGATCTCCTACTTGCTTTCTAATATTAGGCAATTCATGGTAAAATTCTTGTTCACTCACACTAGCTAATACTTCTTTATTAAAATATTTCGCTACACTTTTCATTTCTAAGGGAATGGAAGCATAATCTGCTGTTAAATCGGCATGAGAAGCATGAACATCAACAATACATAAACTATGATCAAATGATTCAAAATCCACATTGATTTTAGTGACTTTAGTATCATCATTAAAATCAATATGAATTAAACTTCCTACAGAACTAGCACATTGATCCATTAAACCACATGGCTTTTCAAAATAAACATTTTCACTGTATTGTCCAATTTTTGCGATTTCTACTGGATCAATTTTCATTTCATTATAAAGTCCTGATAAAATTGTACCGATCATGACTTCAAAAGCTGCCGAAGAAGAAAGCCCTGATCCTTGCAATACTTCACTTGTCATATAAGCTTTAAAGCCACCAATTTGATACCCCAATTCTTTAAAACGTGCTGTGACACCTCGGACTAAACCAACAGAAGTGCCTACTTCCGCTTCTTTTTTATCTAAATCATCAATTTGAATTGATTTTAAATCATATTCATCAGAAACAACTTTAATTTCATTTGATTTAGATACAATCGCAATGATATCTAAATTGATTGCTCCAGCAACGACTTTTCCTAATTGATGGTCAGTATGGTTACCACAAATTTCACTTCTTCCTGGTGCACTATAGATTTCAACTTCTTGATCACCATAAAGGGTAATAAATTTTTCTAAGGCTTGAATGTATCTTTTTTTTGTTGAATCTAATTTATTTTCATCTACATAAATAGATTTAAATAAATCTTGGTATTGATTTGCTTTAATTTCTTCAATTAATTGACTGCATTTTTTCATTATTTAATCACTTCAAAACAATATGATGTATAAGCATCATAGTTTTCTCCTTTCTTTAATAAACAATCGGGATTTTCTTCTAAATGAATACCATCAGGTAAATATTCGGTTTCAAAGCAGATTCCATCTCTTGCTTGATAAGCATAACCGTATTTTCCCATCGCTGTTCCATCTAAATAATTGGCACTATAAACTTGTGCATAAGGTAATGATGTGGAAATCGTTAATTTTCTTCCTGTTGTTTCATGATAACATTCAATTTGATTTTCTTTTCCTAATAAATGGAAAGGATGGTCATACCCTTTTCCAAGTAATAATTGAGGATGTTCTTGATGGATTTGATCTTTAATTTGTTTCATTTCATTAAAATCAAAAGGTGTTCCTGCTACTTCTAATTGTTTTCCTGTAGGTAAACCATCTTGATCAACTTCACTAATATAATCACTTTTAATTTTTAAGAAATGATTTTCAACATTTTCTGTTTCACTACTTAAATTAAAGTAAGAATGATTTGTGATATTGATTAATGTATCTTGATCACAATATGCATGATAAGCAACTTTTAAAGTCGTATGGTCTAAAGTATAGGTTACATAAAAATCTAAATTACCAGGATAACCTTCTTCTTGATCTTTAGAAAGATAATGAAATACGACTTGATTATCTCCTTTGATTTCATAATCAAATAAACGATGATTAAATCCTTCAATACCTCCATGTAAATGGTTAGGTCCATTATTGATCGCTAAATGATACGTTTTACCATTTAAGTCAAAAGTTCCTTTTTTTATACGATTAGCAAATCTTCCTACTGTAGCACCTAGATATTTGTCTTGAGTTAAATAATCTTCTATTTTTTCATAACCTAATACAACATCTCCCATCTTGCCATTTTTATCTTTCATAAAAATAGAAAGGATGTGTACACCTAAATTTGTTACATTCACTTGTAAATCTTCATTTTTTAAAGTAATTTGTTCAATTTTTCTTACTTGATCTAATGTTTTTATTTCAACCATTCTGTACCACCTACACTTTCAATAAATTTTTTAAAGGCTTGTATTCCTTGCTCATTCATTTTATAGACCCCTGCATCTTCTAATACACGAACAAATACATTTCCAATTTCTTGTTTAACAAGTTCACTCACATTTTCTTTTGTATAAACATGTTTATTTTTGATTTGTTCGATCCATACTTGATGTTTTTCAATCGATGGATCTTGAATCATTTGTCCTAATAATACTTTTTCCACAAGACTCATTTCATCTTTTAAACGAGCAGGCAAAATAGCTAAGCCCATAACTTCTATTAAACCAATATTTTCTTTTTTAATATGGTGAACATCTTGATGAGGATGGAATATTCCATCAGGGTATGTTTCATTGCAACGATTATTTCTAAGTACAAGATCAAGTTGATAATTGTCATTTACTTTTCTTGCGATAGGGGTAATTGTATTATGACGTTCTTGACCACTAAAGGCTTGAATATCAACAATTTCATCACTATATTGAATCCATTGTTGTAAAATAAAGTTTCCTAATAAAACAAGCTGTTCTTTATTTGAACTCGTTAAACGTAAAGTGGATAGTGGCCACTCAATTAAATCAACACAGACATCTTGATAAGGATTGATCGTATAAGAAGCCAATACTTTTGCTTTTTCTATTGGAAAATGGTGATGTCCTCCTTGATAATGATCATGGGTTAAAATGGATCCTCCAACAATAGGTAAATCAGCATTAGATCCTAAAAAATAATGCGGTAAATAATCAATAAAAGCGAGCAAATGTTCAAATGTTGATTGATCAATATGCATAGGAATATGTTGTTCATTAAAAATAATACAATGTTCTTGATAATAAACATAAGGTGAATATTGCATATAGTATTGATCTTTTTCTAATTTTACTGGTAGTATACGATGATTTTGTCTTGCCGGTTGTTTAAAATTGCCAGCAAAGCCTACATTTTCTTTACAAAGTAGACATTTTGGATAATTTGAACTAGGAAGCAATTTTGCTTTGGCGATTTCTTTAGGATCTTTTTCTGGTTTAGATAGATTAATTGACATTTCAATATCACCATAACGACTAGAACTCAACCAATGAATAT
>URQL01000015.1 GCA_900550005.1 uncultured Erysipelotrichaceae bacterium | reverse complement strand
TAAATAGATTATAATAATAGTAAAAAAACAGGTTCTTCTCTCTCTCCCTTATGACCTGTTTTTTTCATTTTAATAAAGTTCATCTAAACTCAATAATACATGTGTTATAATGACAAAAAAGAAAGAAGGGATAGTATGCCATTATTAGATGATTTAACTAAAAAAGCAGTAAAGTTTACAGAAAAGACAATAGAAAAATCAGACGAACTTGCAAAAACAGCAAAAACAAAAATCAGCATTCAAAGTGCTAAAGCAGATTTGGATGATGAATACAAAAATCTTGGTGAAATTTATTATGCAATGATCAAAGATCAACAAAATGATTTAACAACACAATCTATTGTAGATAAAATCAAAGAAATCCAAGAACGTATTGAACAGTTAGAAAATAGCTTAGAAAAGTAGAGCTTGTTGAGGCTCTATTTTTTCTTTTTAAATTTATCGGGTTATATTGATCCTTTTTCCTCTACATAGACCACTTTTTTCCATTTTAATGAATATAGGATGATTTTATTTACTTGCATTGTTGTTTCATCACCAATATAGTAATGGAATAATTCTAGTATTTCTTGATAGGTAAAAGGTTCTAGTTGGTCTTTCATATAGGTTGCTTTCCAATTTATTTTATAAATGTGATTTTTAGCTAATTCCAATTCACATGGTTCGCCTAGAACATCAGGGTATTCCACTGTGGAATCTATTTTTAAAAAGCTAGCAATTTTTCTTTTTACACGACCATTTTCTAATATTTTAAAATAACCGCCTGTTGCATTGCCTTTAAAAACATAATTTGTAACATCTTTAAACATTCTTTGAAAATCTTTAAATATAATTGATTTAGAAAGATGTGTGAAAACAAAACATCTTTGATGATCTACTTCTAAAACCACGACACAACCTTTTTTTATATAGTGCTTTAAAGAAAGTAAGGGATTTTTTTTAATTTCTTTTAAACAGCCATCCGGTATTTCAATATTGGATGAAGTGAACAAGTGTTGATGATTAATTACCATCATACAAAATTCCTTATGCATGAGTTTACTTAATGTATTCATTTTCTCTCTCCTTTGCTTCTTTTTACTATCATAGCATAATTTCATATTAAAAAAATAGAGTTACAGGAACTCTATTGGAATTTATCGTTATAGCAAGTAAAAGTATTTTTAATCACCTTACCTGTAGAATGGGATTATGAAATGCCTTATGGTTTACTTTATCGTAAAGTTCATCCTTATCAAGTAGAGGAATGTTTACAAATTATTGAACAATCTTTTGCAAAAGATGAAAAATAGATTGTTTTGTTGATGTATGCGCTAAAATAGGCTACGAGGTGGAAATATGGAACTTAGTATCTTATTAATTAAACAAATTAGTCAATTATTTATTATGATCTTCTTTGGTTTTTTACTAGTCAGAAGAAATATTTTAACAACTGAAAATAGTAAAGTATTATCGATATTATTACTTTATGTTGCTTGTCCTTGTGCGATCATTAATTCTTTTATGATTGAATATACGCCAGACAAACTTATTGGACTTGGTATCTCTTTTTTAGGAGCTATTCTTGTTCATATTATCTACATCCCTTTAGCAAATCTATTAGGAAAAATAATGGGACTATCATCAATTGAAAAAGCAACGCTTATTTATTCTAATGCTGGAAATTTGATTATTCCTTTAGTAGGTGCTATTTTAGGAAATGATTGGGTCATTTATACAAGTGGTTATATAGTGATTCAAACTATTTTATTATGGACACATGCTAAAAGTTTAGTATGTGAAGAAAATAGTTATAATTTAAAAAAGATTTTTATGAACATTAATGTTATTGCTATTATTATTGGTATTGTTTTATTCCTATTTAAAATTACATTACCAACTTTAATTGTTGAAACTTTTTCTAAGGTTGGAGGAATGATGGGACCATTAGCCATGATCGTTATTGGAATGTTAATTGGAGAAATGGATATGCTTTCCATATTTAAAGAAAGGAAAACCTATTTGATTGCATTTTTAAGATTGATTTTCTTTCCTTTATGTATCATTTTGATTTTTAAATTCACCCCTTTAACAAGTCTAACGAATGATGCTAGTCAAATTTTGCTTATTACATTACTTGCAGCTAGTGCACCACCAGCAGCAACCATTACACAATTTGCCCAACTTTATGATAAAAATCCAAGTTATGCAAGTCGTATGAATGTGATGGGTGTTATTTTCAGTATTATCACTATGCCTCTAATGATCATGATTTATCAACTACTTTAAAACAACTTTTCGTTGTTTTTTTTATATTTTTGATAAAAAGTATTGACCCTGTTGTTAGCATATAGTGTTTAGTATAGGTAAGGAAGGGGATGAAAAAAATGAAAACACATGAAGTCGAACAAAAATTAGGTATTACAAAACAAGCACTGATTTATTATGAGAAAGAAGGCTTGATCAAACCGTCTAGAGATCAAAATAATTATCGTCATTATACACAAAATGATCTTGAATTACTACAAGTCATTTTATTATTACGCTCATTTGATTTACCTATTGATGAAATTAAAATGATCCTTTTAGGAGAATTATCTTTAAGAAAAGCACTAGAAACGAAACAAAACTATTTATTAAATGAAAGAGAAAGAATTACAGCCATTGAAAAAAGAATTAAAGAGTATACAAAAAGAATAAAAGTACATCTTGCAAGTAAACAAGATAAACAAAGTGATAACGATCAAGACTATCCTATCCTTGAGTATAATGATGAAAGATTAGTCTATGAAAATCAGGTAATATTTACTCAAGATATACAATCTATCGATTTATCCGTATGTTGTTCTAAAGGGGAAAAAAGGTATTATTATCTTTTTTATAATCTTTATTGTATTTATTTAGATATTAACACTTTAAAAGATACCTATTCATTTCAAATTATGAATACAAATGCAATTTACCATTTCTTTGATTATTTAGAATCTTTGAACATAGAGATCAATGATCCATTAGAATTGATGCAACTTTTTAAAGAAAAAAGAGATTTACGTGATGTACAACATTATTTTAATTGTCACTTTTTTAAATGGAAGGATCAATATAATCTAGAAATTATCGGAGGATTTTATTCTGTTATTCAAGAAACGTATATGAAACCGTTACAAAGTTTAAAGCCAGAAGATGTTCCCTCTGCTAAAGAGCAGGTCAAGGAATTTTTTGAAGAACTTCAAAAAACAATTGAAAAGTTAAAAGGTTTGTTTAAATAATAGTAGGGTTAATTATTATTGATTATTAATATTATTTAGATTATAATGAAATTAAGAAAAGAGATGGAGATGATATTATGAGTCATTACATTGAATTAAAAGAAGTAAGTAAAATTTATAATGAAAATCGCCCCAATGCTTTTACAGCTTTAAAAGATATTTCCTTGGAAATAGAGAAAAATGAATTTGTAAGCATTATGGGAAAATCAGGAAGTGGGAAAAGTACTTTAATTAATATTTTAAGTGGAAGTTTGTCTGCAACTTCTGGTCAAGTGTTGATTGATCAAACATCAATACAAGATTTAGATGATGAAACCTTATCTAAGTTTGTTAAAGAAAAGATAGGCTATGTTTATCAAGAAAATTCGATGCTAGATACATTAACTATTATGGAAAATATTTTGTTGAAAGTAGAAGTGGATAAGAAAAATCAAAAAGAATGGATTAAAAGGGTGCATGCACTAGCTAAAGAATTAGATATTGATGCTATTTTAAACTTCTACCCTTATGAATGTTCTAGTGGACAAGTAAAGCGTGCAGCGATCATTCAAACTTTACTTAGTCATCCTTTATTTGTTATTGGGGATGAACCAACAGGAAATTTAGATCGACAAAGTGCAAAACAGGTGATGTCTTATTTACAAAAATTGAATCAATTAGATACAACGATCCTTCTTGTTACGCATGATCCATTAATTGCTAGCTATAGCGATAAAGTTTATTTCTTAGATGAAGGAAAATTGGTACATCAAATTAAAAATAATCATAATCAAAAAGATTTTTATGAACAAATAGTAGAATATGTTTCTCGAGGTGATCATTATGAATCAATATGATTTTTCAAAGAAGAATTATTTAACACATAAAAATCAAAATCAATCTTTTATTATTAGTTTAGCTTTTTGTTTATATCTTCTTTTTCAATATTTTAATTTGGCGTATTTGCCAGAATTAAAAGCAAGAGCGACAGGTTTTAGATTATTAGGTATTGATTTATCAACAAATATTCTTTCTTTATTATCTATTGTTATGATCCTTGTAATTGGCTGTGCTATTTGGTTATTATTTCAAATATTTATCGAACGAATGAAAAAAGAAGAAGTGATCTTGATGCTGGGTGGGGCAAATATTGATAAGATCAGTCAATATATCTTTTATCAAATTTTGCAATTATTTAAAATTGCTATACCATTAGGTTTTGTATTCTTTGTCATAATAAATCCATTATTTATTTTGTTGTTGAATAGTATTTTAAAATTAAGAATGTCTTTGTTTCATTTTTCATTAGAAATGGTTAGTCTTGTGTTGATTTCACTTATTTGTATTATCCTAGGACTTTTACTAGCCACAATGGGATTTGTTTATCGTACTTCTTTAATTAATGTTTTAAATGAAATGAATACGACAAATAAAGATTTACCTATTAGTGAATTAAAGTTTCCTTCCTTTATTTATTTTATTCTATTTATAATACTGGGCTATTTATTAGTTAACAGCAAAGAAACAAAAGCTATTTTAATGATTGGTGCAATCAGTTCACTTGTGTATTATAAAATGCTTAACACATTTTGTTTTAAATGTTTAGAACGCTATCGTAAAAAACAATTTGATCCATTTAAAAAGATTGAACTTTCATTTATGTCTCGTGATATTATCATTCATTCAAAAGCATTAAGCATTCAATTATTCGCTTTAGTATTCTTTAGTCAACTTATTTATACTAGTCTTAAATATCAAGCCCTTGTGATCGTATTTAGTTATACCTTCTTTGTTGTTATGGTATTGAGTATATTTTTACTTAATTTAACGGAAAAGAAAAATCAACATTTCTGGATGGGACAATATAAACATCTACATGAATTAGGTTATGGGTTAAAAGAAATTAAAAAGATGATCAATCATGAAATCAATCATGCTTATTTTACCCATGTTGTATTTGTTTTATTTTATGGTATTTGTCTTTTTAATCAAGTGAAGTATTATAGTATTTATTTAATTGTTGTGATGGTTGTTTATTTTATTTCTTACTTTATGTCTTTAAAATTGAGATTACGAATCATTGATGAGCTAGGTGGTGAATAATATGAGTGCAATTATTGAATTAAAAGGCATTGAAAAATCTTTTGGTATTTATAGAACAAATCGTAAAGTTGTTTTAAAAAATATTGATTTAACGATTGAACAAGGAGATTTTGTCACTATATTAGGACCATCTGGATCAGGTAAAACAACCTTACTAAATATTTTATCTTCACTTGATCGACCAACTAAAGGTATTGTGAAAATAAATGATGAATCCATTGATTCAATGCTAGAGTATCAACTAGCTAAGTGTCGACAAGAAAATATTGGATTTATCTTTCAAGAATTTTATTTACTAGAAGAATTAAGCGTATATGACAATATTGCCAGTTATCTTTATTTAAAAAAATTAACAGAAAATCAAATGAATGACCAAATTCATGAGATTGCCAGAAAAGTAGGAATTGAAGATTTACTCGATAAACAAGTAAAAGAGTGCTCAAGAGGACAACAACAACGTGTTGTCATTGCTAGAGCATTGGTTAATCAACCTAAAATCATTGTTGCTGATGAACTAACTGGAAACTTAGACTATCAAAATAAAAAAGCAATTTTAGACTTATTAGTTGATTTGAACCATCAAGGTATTACGATTGTTCAAGTTAGTCATGATTTAGATTGTGCTATGTATTCTCATCGTGTACTCTATTTAAAAGATGGTATGATTCAAGATGATTTTAAAACAGACACTTTAACAAAAGCAGAATTCCATAATCGTTTAGTTAACTATTTTAAAGAAGATGAAAGTCTTTCCTCATTTTAGGGAAGACTTTTTTTGAAAAGTCAGTGTTTTATAGCTGAAATTATATTGAAAAGTTGTTTTTGTTATTGTAATCATAGACATATATTTTTTAAAACATTGGATAAAATGTGAAGCGCTATTAAAACCAACATTCATAGCTATTTCAGTAATATTATTTTGTTTTGATGTGAGTAATTTTAAACTTTGTTGTAAACGATACTGAATTAAATAGTCATAAGGTGAGGTATTTAAAACTGACTTAAATAAACGACCTAAATAACCAGGACTAATTTGACAATAGTTAGCTAATTTTTTTAAAGTAATTTCTTCTTGATAATGTGTATGAATATAGACAAGACATTGTTGAATATAAATGTTTTGATGATGTTCAATTGGCTTGGTAGAAGGAAAAAATAAATCTAAAAGTTTACTTAAAATAAGTGTTAAACAAGCAT
Organism: uncultured Erysipelotrichaceae bacterium; assembly: GCA_900550005.1. Classification (GTDB taxonomy): domain Bacteria; phylum Bacillota_I; class Bacilli_A; order Erysipelotrichales; family Coprobacillaceae; genus Beduini. The sequence continues at coordinate 10,535 of URQL01000015.1, read as the reverse complement.
AAATTTGATATTCTTTATCCTTTTGTAAATAGATTGAATCTGGTTCTTTAATAAGTTGGACAAGACTTTCTTGTTTAATAAGATAGAGCGTAACAGTGGAATTTGATAAAAATGTTTTTAATTTTTTGATTAAGCTTTTCCACTTGAAATAAAATGAATGATTCTGGGAAAAGATAAATAATGCGCATTTTGACTATCTAAAAGAATATGTAGGACCTGCTTATTAATAAAGACGACTTGATTTTTGGAAACGGTGTAAGATTGATCTAAAGTGCGAATCGTTATTTCTCCTTCTAAAACATAAGTTAATTGTATTTCATCATGCCAATGCATTTCATGAAATCTTTGTCGTTTAGGATAACATTGATCTTGATTAACATCTAAAATAAATAAAAGGAAAGATTTATGTATATTGGGATTCTTAGAATAAAGTTCAAAAGCGTTTTTCATTGTTGTCACCTCTAAAACCATTATAACAAAAAAATATCTAGTAAGTTTAACTAGATATTACATTTTAAAGCCATGATAATTTAAATCAAAACAATTAAAATAAATTTTAAAAGCATTAAACAATAAATCAAAATCTTTACCCTCGTGTAAACCGGAAACGGATACGGTTGCAATCAATTCATCATTTACAATAACAGGAAATGAACCCCCGACGGGCAAACAAGACTCCTCAAGAGTAAAGGATGGATCCTGTGATGCTTTAGCCATAGCCCATAAACTATTATGTTTAGTAGATAAAACGGTATTTCGTTTTTTCATTGCAAAATTAATATTACGCATAGCTTTTTTATCATTTACAAATTGAAAGATTGGAAGTTGGTCACTTTCTCTAATAATTGTTAAAGAGATTTGATCTGTATAGTGTAAAGATAAATCAATAATGATTTGTCCTAAACGATAGGCATCTAAACTAGTAAAGTGTTCAAAGATAAAAGCTTGGTCAATGGCTTCTAATTCTTGTAAATCACTTAAAGTAAAGTGAGAAGCAAACTTGTCAAAAATTGGATTAGACATTTTGATCACCTGGGAAAATGATCCCTGCTTGTAATCTAGCACCTGTTTGAACTTCACATACTTGGATACTTTTATCTAATTGTTTATAACAAAATTCTAAATCATGATCATTGATGGCTTGAATAAATGTTTTAAATTCTGGGATCACACGTTGGAATTGTTCTTGATCATCAAATGTTTCTATCGTGCCATCATTTAATTCTAAACGAATTTCTCCTACTAGATTCGGTGGAAAAGCAGATTTAATACATCCTTTTGTTCCTTGGATAATACCACCAGCACTTCCTTTAGAATCTTTAGCTGCTAAACAAAGCGCAACAAAATTAGGATATTGTAATACAAGCATTCCACTTGTATCAATGTTTTTTTCAATATTAGGGTAATAGTGATAATTTTCTGGTTTACCAAATAACCCCATGACATAATGAAGATTATAAAGGTTTAAATCCATTAAAGCTCCCCCAGAATATTTAGGATCAAAAACAGGTAAGATTTCACCTTTTTGAAAGGTATCATAACGTCTTGAATATTGACTGTATTGACTTTGTACGATTTTTATATCTCCAATACGTGGCAACCATTCTTTAATTTTTTTATAGTTACCTAGATATAAAGTCGTGATCGCTTCAAATAAAAATAAACCTCTTTCTTTTGCTATTTTAGCAAGTTCTTTTGCTTCATGATCATTACTTGTCATTGGTTTTTCAACAATGATATTCATTCCGTTTTCTAACCCTTTTTTACAATATTCAAAGTGTAATGCGTTAGGTACAGCCACATAAAGTGTATCAATGCCACTTTGTAGTAACGTATCAAATGAATCTGTAGCAAGTTTTACATTATTTTCATTACATAATTTTTTAATGTTATCTAGTTGTGAAGTAACACCTTGAATTCCTTTGATTTCTAGGCCTTCTAATTTACATAATTTAGGTAAAAATTCTTGTACGATTGTACCTGAACCGATAATTCCGAGTTTCATATTAAATATTTCCTTTCACTTGAATTGAATTTGGTGTAAATTGCATAATTTCAAATCGATTTCCATCTGGATCTCTTGTCCACATTTGATAAGTTTCACTTGTCCCTTTTGATATTTGTGTATCAAAAACAATGCCATTAATTTCAAGTTCTTTTCTAGCTTCATAAATATCATCAACGATTAAAGCAAAATGAGAATAGCCTTTATGTTCATTAAATTCAGTAAAGTCCTTTTGTCCTTCATACGCTGGGAAGAGTTCAATGAATTGGAGAGGTGCTAATTCAATGTAGGCATTAAAAATACGGTTAGGATCTTCTTTTGCGATTTTTTTCATGGCTGGCCGATCATCACGGGATGCATAAACATCATAGCGTACGACCGTTTTTAAAGTCCCACCTAATTTTTTTGTGTAAAAATCAATCATTTCATTAAGTTTGTCTGTGTAAAAAGCAATGTGCATAATACTATTGTATTTCATTTAAATATCCCTCCTGTTCTATCCTAACTTTAACATAGATATTAATATTTCTTTAGCTTTCACTTTAAAATAGAAACTAAGATACGTATTTATCATCAAAAACATGAAAAGATTATGAACTAAAAGTACAAAATAAGGTATAATACATTTAAAGGAGTGGAACTATGAATGTTATTAATCAATTATTAGAAAATGAAAAATTTTCACCTACAGAAAGAATAATTGTGGATTATATCCTTGATCATCGTGATGAAATTAGTCATTTAACGATTCATGAATTGGCTTTAAAGACAGCTTCTTCAAATCCAGTTATTATACGTTTATGTAAAAAGCTTGGCTTAGAAGGATTTCGTGATTTTAAAGTAACATTTACCCGTGATTTAGAAAAATATCGTCAAAGTAAAACACGAGTTGATGTGAATTATCCTTTTAGTATTCATGAAAATGCAATGGAAGTAGCTAATAATTTAACTATGTTAACTAAAACAACAGTGGAAAGTTGTTATCAAAATTTAGATCATTATGAAATGAATCGAATTGCTAAAGTCTTAAATGAGGCAAATCATATTTATTTGTTCGCTAAAGGGGATTCGTATATTCGTAGTTTAAGTTTTAAAAATAAAATGTTGAAGATTGGTAAACAAGTGATCGATGCTTCTTCTTTAGGCGAAGATGCTTATTATTGTTCAAATTCAACGAGTAAAGATTGTGCAATGTTTGTTTCTTATTCAGGTGGAACAAATAATTATGATTATTACATGCATTTATTAAAAAGAAATCAAACACCGATTATTGCTTTAAGTGCAAATCCTTCTTCTTTACTTGTAAAGGAAGCAAATTATACTTTAACTTTTCCAGATTTAGAAGATCCTATTGATAGCATTGCTACATTTTATTCACAAATTGCTATTGATTATTTACTAAACGTTGTGTATTCCCTAGTCTATTCTTTAAATTATCAAAAAAATAAACAAATAAAAAACGGTAAAGTAAAACAATCACATACAAAAAAATAGAAAAGAGGTAACTTATGGCAAAAACAATCGATTTTAATACTTTAGTTCAAATGAACCAACTTTTAAAAGTAAAAGGAATTGAATATTCACTCCATTCACTTGGTGGATGTACTTTTTCTGGTATGGAATTAAGACAAGATGGAAAAGCATCAAATATAGAAGATATTGTAGAAATATTGAATGATTTTCTAAAAGATAAATGGATGAGAGTAGAAGTTGATCCAGTCAATTCAACAATTTTAAATGTAAAATAGCAAAATACACAATAGTGTTTTAACACACTATTGTGTATTTTATAAACCTTTCAACATTGCTTATAATTGAACTTGGTGATGATATGGAAAATAGATTAGGCCATTATATTGAGGCAGAAATGAAAAAAAGAAAATGGAATGCTAATGATTTAGCTAAACATTCTTCGCTAAGTCCAACCTATGTTCGCACGTTATTAAAGGGAAAGAATGCTAAAGGGAAGAATATTTTTATAACGACAGATACAATAAAGAAACTTGCTAAAGCTTTTGAAGTGGATGATCTTTTTATTTACACTTTAGCGGCAGGTAGTAATGAAGTTAAAGAAAATGTTATACCTTTAGAAAGTGCTCAAAGATTTATAGAAGGGTTTAATGAGTGCTGTAAGTACAATGAATTTCCACAGATGATCGATCTTAATCATTTATCAAAGGATGAAATTCAAACGCTAGCCTCAGAAATGCTTTGGACTATTATCAGTTCAGATCGTATCCATCCGTTTATTAAATAGAACGAGAGTTATAAGAGTAGAAATTACTTTTATAACTTTTTTTATTATCTTTATGTGAAAATAATCACGTTTCTTTATTTGATACTTGTATTTTTACTAAAAAAAGACACTTATAAGCTTTAAAGTTTGGATTATATGACAAATTTTTCACAAATGACTTAATAGTCATGATTTGTTAATTATCTATAAAAATTCCGTTATAATTAGAGAAAACATATGTAAATACGATTGACAATTGTATTAAAAGGAGTACAATAAAAGGCGTGAAAGGGAGGGTATAATATGTCGGAAAATGACAAAAAACAAAACGGATTAAAGAAAAGTTTGGGACTAATCTTTGTTTACACAGTAGCCACAGGATCCATTTTTACGTATGTAAGTTATTGGGATTCTGTATTCTTTAACTATTGTGGTGCTGGTACATTTCTTGCATTTGGCTTGATGACATTAGCCATCTTACCAATCGCATTGGTGTATAGTGAATTATCACCAATGTTTCATACTTCTGGAGGGGAATTGATTTACAACACAGTAGGAATCAATAAACACGTGGGATTCTTTGCTTCATGGTTGATCATGGCAGCTTGGATTTCTGTACCACCTGCTGTTGTTATGGCAATTGCTACATTCATTAGTCAAACATTTGGCTTAGGATTGACATTTGGGACAACGATGTTGATCGGATTAATAATTTTAGTATTAGTATTTATTATGAGTTTACAAGATATTACTTTCTTAGTTAAAGCTCAAGCAACATGCTTATTTGCTAATATTACTACAACAATTATTACTGGTATTTTATTACTTACTTCAGGACATTGGAGTATTTCTAATCTATCTAATTTATTCCAAACAAATTTAAGTAGTACGTCTGGAATTCCTGGATGGATTATTGGTATGGCTTTACTTATTACGCCATTCTTTGGATTTGAAACTGTGCCACAAATGGTTGAAGAAGGGGATTTCCCAACATCAAATTCAAAGAAAGCTATTTGTGGATCTGTAATCACTTGTGGAGTTATTTATATGTTCTTCTTCTTCTGCGTTGCAGGATTAGATAGCTTTAATAACTTATTATCAGGAGATGCACAAAATGGATTTATGACAATCACAGCTATGAAAAATATTCTTGGTTGGCGTGCATGGCCACTTATCTATGGATGTGTTTCTATTTTAATGGGTATGACAGCTTCAATCTTAGGATTCTGGATGTCAACTGTTCGTATGATGTATTCAATGGGTAAAAAGAATTTCTTACCTGAAGCATTCACTAAAATGAATAAACATGCGCAACCAATTTTACCTAATATTTTCTTATTAGCAATTAGTTTTACATTTATTCTATTAATGAACGCAACTTCATTTATGAATGATTTCTTTAACTTGATGTCATTTGGATGTGCTTGTGCTTATGCAATCACGATGATTTCTGCAGTACGCATTCATCGTCAATATCCTGAATGGTATAAAGATAACAAAAACAGTGTTAAAGGTGGAGATTTCACTCGTTTTCTAGCAATGTTTATTATGGTTTGTATTGCTTTCTTCTGTACACTTGGACAAGGTAAAGGATCTTGGGTATCATTTGGTGTCTATATGGGTGTCGGTGTTGCAATATGGGCTTGGATGGTTTTAGTCCGTTGGAAAAAAACAAAAGTTGTTATTGAAACACCTGATGGTGATAAAGAATATTAATTAAAAATATAAAAAGGAGAGAAATAGATTATGGCTAAATTAGATGGAAAAGTAGCTATTATCACAGGAGCTGCTGCAGGACTTGGTGAAGGGATTGCTACTGCTTATGCAAAATATGGTGCAAAACTTTGTATGGTTGATTTATCAAAAGATGTAGAAAAAACTGCAGAAAAATTAAGAAAAGAATATAACGCTGAAATTATTACTTATGTTGGAAATGTAGCGAATAAAGATAATATGAAAGAAGCTGCAAAAATGACAAAAGATAAATTCGGTGAAATCAATGTGGCTTGTTGTAATGCTGGAGTTTGTCGTTTAGCCCCATTTGAAGAAATGTCAGATGAAATTCGTGACTTCCACATTGATGTAAATATTAAAGGTGTATGGAATACATGCCAAGCTGTTATTCCTTATATGTTAGAAAATGGTGGAGGTAATATCGTTATTGCTTCTTCTGTAACTGGAGATATTGTTGCAGATGCTGGTGAAGCTGCTTATGCAATGACAAAAGCTGCTTTAGTTGGATTAACTAAATGTTTAGCTGTTGAATACGCTGATCGTAACATTCGTGTTAACTGTTCACAACTTGGATATGCTAGAACACCAATGGTTGAAAAAATGGCTGTTGAATCTAACCCAGATGATCCAGAAAGCGCAATTAATGATATCGCAGTAGGTGTACCTATGAAACGTTTAGCTAAACCTATTGAAGTTGGTGAATTATTTGCCTTCTTAGGTAGTGACGAATCAAGCTATTTAACTGGTTCTCAAATTGTTATTGATGGTGGTAGTACATTACCTGAAACAATGAGTATTGGTACAAATTAAAAAAAGGCTGATCTTAGCCTTTTTTTAGTGGAAAGAGAGAAGACTAAAATGGAAACAAAATTAAATAAGAGTTTAAAACTCATTTATGTTTATGCCATTGCTACAGGAGCTATCTTTACATTTATTGGTTATTGGGACTCTATATTCTACGAATATTGTGGACCTGGGACATTTTTAGCTTTTATATTAATGACATTATGTATTTTACCGATTGCTTTTGTTTATTGCGACTTAGCTCCATTATTTCCAGAAGCAGGAGGAGAATTGATTTATAATACAGTTGGTTTAAATAAACACTTTGGTTTTTTATCAGCTTGGTTGATCATGTTAGCGTGGATCGCAGTACCACCAGCAGCTGTTATGGCGATTGTTCAATGGATTTTCCATATCACAGGGATCACAAGTAGTTTTGTGATGGTTGAAGTGGTTGCAGCTATTTTACTTGTTGGATACTTTATTTTGAGTTTGCAAAATGTAGAAATTGCCGGTAAAATTCAACTTGTTATGTTAGGTTTAGCTGTTTTTGGATGTATTGTTGCATCTATTGCATTTATGTGTTCAGGAAAATGGAGTTTATCAAACTTCTCAAATTTCTTTTATTCACAATCTAAATCTCAGTTTGGTATACCTTCTTGGATTATTGGACTTGGATTTTTGATTACACCATTCTTTGGTTTTGAAACCGTTCCACAAATGATTGAAGAAGGGGACTTCCCAATTAAAGATAGTAATAAAGCTATTTGGGGATCTGTAGTAACATGTGGTATTATTTATTCATTCTTCTTTATTGGTTTAGGTGGAATGCCTGTTCAAAGTTTAGTTGAATCAGGGGGAGCAGCCACAGGTGGATTCTTAGCCATTACCATGATGGAACAACTTGGTGGTGGATGGCAAGTTGGTGCTATTTTATTTGGTATTGCAGCTATCCTTTGTGCTATTGGAACATGTTTACTTGGATTCTGGTTATCTACAGTACGTTTACTTTATGCAATGGGTAGATCTAATTTCTTACCAAAATCATTTGCAAAAGTGAATAAACACCAACAACCTATTTTACCTAATGTGATGTTACTTGTTGTTTCTTTAGTATTCTTATTTTTACAAAACGCAGGAACTTTTATGAATGATTTCTTTAACTTGATGGCTTTTGGATGTGCTGTTGCTTATGCAATTACAATGATTTCAGCCATTCGTATTCATAAAAATCATCCAAATTGGAAATCAGGTTATCATTTAAAAGGCGGAAACTTCACACGTTACTTATCTTTAGTAATTGCAATCGTAGTAAGTTTCTTCTGTACTTTAGGTCAAGGAATAGGATCTTGGATCTCATTTGGTATCTATATGGGCATAGGTGTAGTTTTATGGCTATGGATGTATTTATTTAGATGGAAAAAATCAGGAGTTATCATTGATACCCCTGATGGTAAACAAGAATTTTAAGCAAGGTGAGGATTCACCTTGTTTTTTTTACTTATCTATTTTCTGCTATGATGTAGGTGCAATTAAACAATCAGTAAAAAATGTAATGATTATTGGGGGAGGAAAGATTGCATTCTATTTAGTAAAACAATGAGTAATATTCATGCTTATTTAGTAAGTTATGCTTTAATCTTTGTTGCTTCATTTATGGTTTTAAGTTTCTTTAACTTAGATTTTGAAAGTGGTATTTCAGCAGTTACAACTTGTTTAAATAATGTTGGACCAGTCAATAACTTTGCTTCTTTGCCAGACATATCAAAACTTGTTTTATCTTTTGATAGGTTAGCAGGAAGACTAGAAGTATTCCCAATGTTACTTTTATTTTCACCACAAATTTGGCGTAATAAATAAACCAGTTTATAGTGAGCTGGTTTTCTTATGTAGAAAAAGATTGGCTATTTTTGTAAATAGTGATAAAATCATTCAAATAAGGGGGATAAAAGTGATGAAAAAAGAAAATACAATTGATATGGTCAATGGACCGTTACTTAAAAATATTATGATTTTCGCAGTTCCACTAATGTTTACTAATTTTTTGCAGATTTTATTTAATGCTGCAGATACCGTAGTTGTTGGTAAATTTGCAGGTGGGAATGCTTTAGCGGCAGTAGGCGCAACGGGTTCTGTTGTTTTTTTATTAACTGCAGTTTTTAATGGACTTAGTGTGGGTTCAAATGTTGTTGTAGCTAAATTAATCGGAAGTAAAGATGATCAACAAGTAAGCAAAGCTGTGCATACATCTCTTTTTATTGGAATTGCTGGTGGTGTATTACTTGCTGTACTGGGTCTTTTCTGTTCTAAGATTTTACTAGAAATGATGTCTACACCTGAAGATATTATTGATTTAAGTAAACTTTATATGCAAATTTATTTTTTAGGATCAATTTGTTTATTGGTTTATAACTTTGGTTCAGCGGTTTTACGTTCTAAAGGGGATACGAAAAAACCACTTTATTTCTTAATGATCAGTGGGGTTATTAATGTAGTTTTAAACTTATTTTTTGTTATTGTATGTCATATGTCTGTTGCTGGTGTTGCTTTAGCGACAGTCATTTCAGAAGGGATATCTGCTATTCTAGTTATTATTACTTTAGCTAGAGAACAAGATGCAACAAAATTAGAATTAAAAAAACTAAGATTGGATCGTCATATTGCTATGGAAATTATGCGAATTGGAATTCCAGCAGGTATTCAAGGAATGGTTTTTTCTATTAGTAATGTGGTTATTCAATCAAGTATCAATTCATTTGGATCATCTTCTATTGTTGCTGGTAATAGTGCAGGATCAAATATTGAAGGATTTGTTTATATTGGGATGACTGCTTTTACACAAGCAACCATTACATTTACAAGTCAAAATATAGGTGCTAAAAATTATAAAAATATTAATCGTATTTTATGGTTAACTTTAGTCCTTGTTATTGTATCAGGATTTTTAGTTGGATTTATTGCTTGGTATTTTGGAGATTTCTTCTTATCTCTTTATACAAATGAAACAGCGGTTGTTGAAGTAGGTAAAATTCGATTGCTTTATGTAGCCTTATTCTTATTTTTAAATGGAGTATTAGATTGCTTTGTTTGTTCAATGCGTGGTATGGGATATTCTACTTTACCAACCATCTTAATGTTAATTTCTATTTGTGGTGTACGTTTATTATGGATCTATACTGTGTTTGCATCGCATCGTACACTAGAAGTAATTTATTTTTGTTATCCATTAAGTTGGGTGATTTGTTCAATTATTCAATGTATATTATGGTTCTATTTGCATAAACAATTTTTAAAACAAGCACAAGCTTAAGGTGAGATTACTCACCTTTTTATTTTACAGGATTTGAAAACGCTTTTGCTTTTTAGCTTAAATTCGTTATAATATCCTTTAGAACAATGTAAAGAAGGTGATTTTATGAATAAAATACAATTAAATCGTTATCCTAATGGTTCTTATTATGGACTTATAATGAGTTATGATGATGGGAGTGATGGGGATTATCAATTAGTTGAAATATTAAATCAATATCAATTAAAAGGTACTTTTCATTTATATAGTTGTGTTTTAGATCAACTAACATTTATTTATCGAAAGGATATTGAAACTTTATATCAAGGACATGAAGTATCCATTCATACAACTAATCATTTACACTTACCACAAGTCCCTATTAGTCAACAAGTTTATGAACTATTCGATAATAAACAAGAATTAGAAAGTTTAGTTCATTATCCTATGCGAGGATTATCAACACCTTTTGGTAGTAGTGATGAAAA
>URQL01000014.1 GCA_900550005.1 uncultured Erysipelotrichaceae bacterium | reverse complement strand
AAGATGTATTTTCTCCAATGATTACTTCTAGAGTATCACTACTTCTTTCTTGGGTAGAACTATAGTAATGATCAAATTGAATATCTGATAGTAATTCTTTTGCTTTTTTGGCTTGTTCAATGCCTAAAGGGGTTAAAGGAGAATCACAGCTTCCTTGAATTTTTCTACGTACATTGAATAAAGTTTGACCATGACGCATAAGATATAAATGTTTTGTCATATTCATTACCTCCTTTATTCTAATTATATCAAAAAGCGATTTCAAATAAATCTATTTTAAATTATTGAAAAAGAATTTTAAATGTTGGATAAGTGTAGTATTTAATTTTTATTAAGGATAAGTTAAAATAGAATTAAATTAAAGCACTTTCAAAATTTAAAAAAAAACAGATTTCGACAAAAAAAGTGCTAGAATAAAAATGAGGTGAACGAGATGGAAGTAACAAATACCATGTTGATACGTAAAATGAATATTGAAAAAGTACGTTCAGCATTATTAAAAAATAATGGATTAACAAAAAATGAAATATGCCAAGCAACTGGACTATCTTTGGCTTCATGCACTAATCTTTTGAAAATACTTAAGGAAAGTGGTGAGATAAAGAAAATCGTTGATTGTGAATCAACAGGAGGAAGAAAAGCAAAACGTTATTATATCAATGAACAATATGAACTTGTTTTAACCGTTATTTTATCTAGACGGTTTGATGATGGATTTAATGCTGAGTATCGCTTGATTGATCTATCAGGAAATATCATTGAAGCACAAAATTATCAAACAAATGACAAGGTAAATGAACACATTATTGAAGTGTGTACAAAATTTTTTAAAGAACACGATAATATTAAAGCGATTGGCTTATCAGTCGCAGGAATCATTAGTGATGGGACGATTGTTAATTCTGGTAACGATTCATTTATTACTTATGATTTAGAAGAAAAAATACATGAATTATTTAAGGTTCCGGTGATGTTAGAAAATGATGTAAATATTGCAACATTAGGTTATGCTAGTCAAATGGAAAATGAAGATACGGCGATTGCTTTGGTTGACTATTATCTAGGGGCAGGTTATTATAATAGAGGACGTGTTATAACTGGAAAACATCATTTTGCAGGGGAAATAGCCTATTTTCCAACTGAAAGAATGGAAAAGCTTTTTAGTAACTTAGGTGGAAAAGAACATGTTGAATTTTTGGCAAAAACATGTATTGGTTTTATATCTTTAGTTGATCCAGATAAAGTGGTTTTAGTTGGATTAAAAGAAGAAGACTATCAAGATGCAATTAAATACATTAAAGATAGAGTTCCAGCAAAATATTTACCCGAATTAGTTTTAGTTAAGAGTAAAGAAGACTTAATACTAAAAGGGATTATCCAAATGACACTTTCATTATTAAAATAGGGAGAAAAAATATGTTAAAGGATGAAGTAAAAAAATATTATTTAATGGGATACAATTGCTCAGAGTCCTTACTTAGAGCAGGAAATGATTATTACCATTTAAACTTACATGATCATGATATGAAGATGGTTGCAGCCTTTGGTGCAGGGATGCAATGTGGTGATATTTGTGGGGCTTTAGTAGGGAGTGCGTGTATTATTTCAAGTAAATACATTGAAATAAAAGCACATGACCAGCCTGTAGAATTAAGGCAGATTACAAATAAACTCAATATTGCATTTAAAAAACATATGGGTTCAAAATTATGTGCAGAAATAAAACCAAACTTTTTTAAACCGGAAATACGTTGTGAAAATACCGTTTGCAAAGCGGCAGAGATATTAGAAAATGTAATAAATGAATGGGATGAACAACATGAAAAATAATTTCATGTTGTTTTTTAAAAAAATATTGACAAAGCTTATGACAAGTATTAATATAAGTTCGTTGATAAGAAAGAAATCCAAAAATTTCATTGAAGTAACCTCACAGCTCAAGAGTGTTACATTGACTAAAGGCAATTCTACATGAATTGTTTTTTTTATTTTCTATATAAAAATAGATGGAATTATTTAAATGAATTCAATATTTACAAAGTAGTACCAATTTAATAAATTCTTTTATAAAATGTTAGCAAAATGAATGAAAACTATTGACAACGCTTTCCGTAAGAGGTATCATAAGTCGTGTCAATAGAGAACGAATAAATATTCGTGGTTGAAAATTTAATAGGGGGAAGAATTATGAAGTTCTTAGAAGAAAAATTTGTCCCTTTTGCAGCTGCACTTGGAAATCAAAGACATTTAGTTGCAATTAGGGATGCCTTCGTTGTTATTATGCCAGTAACAATCGTAGGTGCACTTGCCGTTCTTATCAATAACATTCAAGGTGTTTTTGCTGAAAACGGATTAAACGTTATATCAATTTATAACGGATATTCAAACTTTTTAAAAACTACAGGAATTGGTGACGTAATGACTGCTGTTAATAAAGGGTCTATCAACATGATGGCTGTTTTATTAGTAGCTGCATTAGGATATCAAATGGCAATAGGTATGGATGGAGACGGAATCGCTACATCAATCGTATCATTAACTTGCTATTTAGGATTAGCACCAGCTGTACAAACATTAACAACAAGTTATGCAACATCAGCAGCTGATGGATCTTCATTAGAATCAATCGAAGTAGCAACATCAACTATCGCATCAGGTGGTATTGCAGGAGCAAAACTTGATTCAAACGGTATGTTTGTAGGTATGTTACTTACAATTGCAGTATCAGAAATTTTTATAAGATTATCAAGAAATGATAAATTAAAAATCACATTACCTGATGGAGTACCACCAGCAGTAGCAGGGTCATTTACAGTATTGATTCCAGCAATCTTTACAGTAATTATCGTAGTAGCAGCAGGTATTTATGTAGATAAATTAACAGGAATGAATATTTGGGACATTATCCAAAAATTCGTATCTGCTCCATTAAATAGTGTTGCTGATACAATCGGTACAGCAATCTTAGTAGAATTATTAATCCATGTATTATGGGTATTTGGTTTACATGGTGCAAACATTGTAGGTGCAGTAACAACTCCAATCTATACACCAATGACAGTTGCAAATACAGCATCATTTGAAAACCATGAAGAAATCAAAAACATCATCCCATCAGTCGGGCTATTCGCTCACTTAGGTGGATCAGGAGCAACATTAGGATTAATCATTGCCGTATTATTATTCTCAAAAGTGCAAGCAGAACGTACAGTAATTAGTATCTCAATTGCACCAGGTTTATTCGAAATCAATGAACCAATTACATTTGGTATGCCAATCGTAATGAACCCAACATATATGTTACCATTCATTGTTGGACCAACATTATTAGCAGTATTAACATATATCTGTATGCAAACAAACATTATCGAACGTGGATGTTTATCAATTCCATGGGTAACCCCACCAGTATTAACAGGATTCTTAGTAACAGGAGGAGGATTCAGAGCTGCAATTTTCCAAGTGGTTACAATCATCTTAGATACAATTTTATGGGTACCATTCGTAATAATGTCAAACAAACAAAACGCTGTATCAGAATAGAAAATCGTCAAATGAACTCTCAGGAAACTGAGAGTTTTTTTTATTTTAAAAGATTAACCTATCTAAATTTTTAGAAATACAAGCGCTTTGATTTCGTTTAAGGATAAAAACCTAAAAATCATGCAAATAATGTTAATTTTGTCTAAAAAAACTAAATATTGACAAGGGTTTCAATGTTTAGTAATATATTACCTGACGATAAGGGTCAAATGCCTCATGCGCTTTAGGGCATTTTGTGTTAAAAATTTAATAGGGGGAAAATCAAGAATGCGATTTTTAGAAGAAAAATTTGTCCCTATTGCTGCAAGAATTGGATCTCAAAGACATTTAGTAGCAATCAGGGATGCATTTGTTGTAATCATGCCAGTGACTATCGTTGGTGCGGTTGCAGTATTAGTTAATAACATTCAAGGTGTTTTCGCTGAAAATGGTTTAAATGTTATGTCTATTTACAATGGCTATACAAATTTCATTCAATCAACTGGAATTTATGATGTTATGGCTGCTGTAAATAAAGGGTCAATCAATATGATGGCAGTATTATTAGTAGCTGCTTTAGGATATGAGATGGCTCAAGGAATGGATGGAGATGGAATTGCAACAGCTATTGTTTCATTAACTTGTTATTTAGGGTTAGCACCAGCTGTTCAAACTTTATCTTCAACTTATGAAATTCCAAGTTCTGCTAACTCTATTGAAGTAGTTACAAGCGACGTTTTATCAGGTGGTATTGCGGGGGCTAAACTTGATTCAAACGGTATGTTTGTTGGAATGCTACTTACAATTGTTGTTTCAGAAGTATTTATTCGTTTATCTAAAAACGAAAAATTAAAAATTACTTTACCAGAAGGTGTACCACCAGCAGTAGCAGGATCATTCACTGTATTAATTCCAGCTGTTTTAGCTGTTATTATTGTTGTAGCTGTGGGTACTTATATTGATAAATTATTTGGTATGAATATCTGGGATATCGTACAAAAATTCGTATCTGCACCATTAAACAGTGTTGCTGATACAATTGGTACAGCAATCTTAGTAGAAGCTTTAGTACACTTATTATGGGTATTTGGTTTACATGGTGCAAACATTGTTGGGGCTGTTACTACTCCAATCTTTACACCAATGTTAGTGCAAAATACAGCTGCTTTTGAAAACCATGAAACAATTCCTAACATTGTTCCAACTGTAGCAAACTTTGCTCGTTTAGGTGGTTCAGGAGCTACTTTAGGTTTAGTTATTTCTGTATTATTATTCTCAAAAGTACAAGCTGAACGTACAGTTATTTCTATTTCAACTGCACCAGCTATTTTTGAAATCAACGAACCAATTATCTTTGGGTTCCCAATCGTAATGAACCCAACTTATATGTTACCATTCGTATTAGGACCAGTAATCATTGCGTTCCTTACTTATTTGTTAATGAGTGTTAATATTATCGAACGTGGATGTTTACAAATTCCTTGGGTAACTCCACCAATCTTAACTGGTTTCTTAATTACTGGTGGTGGATTTAAAGCTGCAATTTATCAAATTGTAACAATCGTCATTGATACATTATTATGGATTCCATTCGTAATGATATCAAATAAACAAAACGCAACACAAGACTAATAAATCGTCAACTCTCGTTTAAACGGGAGTTTTTTTATGTTATAATAGGATAAGTGAGGTGAAGGAATAATGGATAAACAAATGTGGTTAGTCGTTGAAAATAATCAATATACTTTAGAAATGATGAAAGAATATTTTCAAGATCAAGATGTAGAAATTTATGGCATAAAAGAAGATAAAATAAAGGAATGTATTCATTTACATCCTTATAAAATTGCATTAGTCAGTTATTTATCTTTACAACAAATATCACTCATTCGTTATTTTAAAGATTTAAATATTCCAGTGATTGTTTATGATGCCAAAGAGGGAGATAAACTTAAACAATTTGAACGAGAACATGTAGATAAAATTATGTATTCACCAAATGTTTATCATCAAATCTTTATGGTTGCTTATCAATTAATTCGTGATTATACTGCTAAAGAAGATGAATTGATCTATTTTAAGGATCTGGTTTTAAATGTTACAAAATCATCATTAAAAGTAAATAATAAAGAAATGAAATTAGATGATCGAGAATTAGTCATTTTAGAGCTCTTAATGTCACATCCTTATCAAGCTTATGAATCAAGTGAGATCAAAAGAATCGCTTTTAAAGATAAACCAACGATTGAAATCAAAACCATTCAAGATCAAATTGCATTACTTAAGGAAAAAATGCATGAACTTAATCCAAATGAACATTATATCTCTCATGTTTGGCAAGTTGGTTATAAAATGGTGCTATAATAAAATCCACTACAAAATGTAGTGGATCATTTTTTTCTAAACAATCTATTTTTACAAAATTTACTGTTTATACGAATTAAATAATGTTTAAATCTAAATAGAAGATAAATAAATAAAACAAGTAATAGAATAGCTAGAGCCATAATTATGCACCTTTTAATTCAAGATGATGTACCCATTGTTCAAGACTTTGGTTAGAAAATGTACATAAACAAATTAAACTATTTTTAGAAGCATCTTCACTAGAAAAATCTAATTCATTTTGGAAGTAGGAAGATAAAGCTAAATGTTGTTCATAAAGTTTTTTCGCTTCTTTTGTTCCTTCTGGTGTTAAATAAATATCCCCATAAGATTCTTTATCAATATAACCTTTTTCAATCAATTTATTAAGTGTCATTGAAATAGAAGCTTTCGATAAATTCATAGCTCGTGCTAAATCAACTGAACGGACAGCTCTGCTTTTTAAAGAAAGCTGATAAATATAGATAAGAAAATTATTTTTATTTGAATTTAATAACAAATCGATCACCCTCCCATTATTAAAGTTAGGTATGACTAACTCTATATATAATTTATATTCATTATTTGGAAATGTCAATAGAAAAGATAAAAAATGTGGTATAATAAATCTAATAAAGAAAAAGGGGGGTTACTATGAAGGAACTTATTCATGAATCTGGCGAAGATTACTTAGAAGCCATTTTAGTTATAAAAAAAGAAAAAGGTAATGTACGTTCGATAGATATTGCTAATCATTTAAACTATTCAAAACCCTCAGTAAGTAGAGCAATGTCCATTTTAAAAGAAAAAGGATTTATTGTTATTGAAAAAGGAATCATTGAACTTACTGAAAGTGGAAGAAAAATTGCAGAAGCAACTTATGAAAAACATGTTGTATTTACAAATTTCTTTACTCAAATCGGTGTAGATGAAAAAACAGCATCTCAAGATGCTTGCAAAATGGAACATGCAATTAGTGAAAAAACATTTGAATGTTTAAAAAAATATATAAATGAACACCAAGATTAAGGTGTTCTTTTTTTGTTGTTTTGTGTTGACAAAAAAGTTAGCTAATGATAACATATCAAGTGTTAGAGATGGCTAACTATTAAAAAGAATAGGATGAATTAGGATTCCACTTTAGGAGTGGAATCTTTTTATAACGGAGGAAAGATAGTATGGAAAAAATGATCACGCTTATTCCTGGTCATACAATCAAAATGTATGAGTTTGGATCAGGTTCACCCACAGTGTTAATTAGCGCTGGCATTCATGCTTGTGAATATATCGGTATGAAAGTTGTTGAACAATTAGCAAAAGAATTTGAAAATGCACCAATAAAAGGAACCCTTTGTCTTATTCCGATCATGAATATGGAAGGTTTCTATCAAAGAAGTGTAGCAATCAATCCAGTTGATGGTAAAAATTTAAATCGTTGCTTTAATTTAGAACAACCTTCAAGTTATTCAGAAAAGCTCATTCAGGCTTTTGAACAAGACTATATTGCTAAAGCGGATATCTATTTGGATTTGCATTCAGGTGATTTACAAGAAGCATTATATCCTCATTTGTATTTTAATCGTAATGTTTCTTTAGATACTCTAACAAAAGCAAAACAATTGGCTCGTTATATTGATTGTGAATTTGCATTAGGATCAAGTGCAGCTCATAGCAGTCATGCTGGAGGAATGAAGTACAATATACCAAGTCTACTTATCGAACGAGGAGGACAAGGACAAATCAATCCTCAAGATATTGCCTTAATGAAACAAGATGTTAGAAATCTTTTAATCGGGATAGGGATGCTAGAAGGAACAGCCAAAATCAACTTGATGCAAAATCAAGATTTAAAATGTGAAGAAATTGAATCTCAAAATAATGGAAAAGTGACATGTTATGTTAAAGCAGGAGAATGTGTTCATGAAGGAGATCTTTTAATTGAAGTAGAAACTTTAGATGGAATAGTTGATCGTTATTACGCTAAAGAGGATGGAAAGATTTTATACATTACAACAAGTTATGGATGTTTTAAAGGACAAGTATTAATTGCCTTTACAGTCAAATAGAAGGAGGAATTTATGAAATTAATTTATATTTTATTAGGATTTATTTTTACTGGTATCGGCGCGTTTGGCGTTATTTTACCTGTTTTACCAACTACCCCTTTTTTACTTTTAGCTTTATTCTTTTTTTCAAAAGGTTCGTCAAGAGTTGAAAACTGGTTTAAACAAACGAAACTCTATAAAAATCATTTAGATGATTTTGTTCAAGAACGTGCGATGACATTGAAAACAAAAGTAATGTTACTTAGCTTTGCTAGTACAATGTTGATGATTGCTTTTTTCATGATGAAAAATCTTTATGGACGTATTACGATCCTTATTTTAATTGTCATTAAATATTATTATTTTATTTTTAAAATTAAAACGATAAAGGAGTAATAAAATGATAAATAAAAGGTTAGTGGCATATTTAAAAGATTCAAAAAAATATATTTACTTACAAGTCTTTTTTAAATGGATTATTTTATTAGCACAATTTAATATTGTTTATGAACTAGGTTATTTATTAGATAGTATTGTTGTATCTAAAACCCTAGATTCAACAATACTACTACAATCGTGTATTCAAATATTACTCATGATTGAGGTGCGTTATATTATGCAAAAATTAGTAAGCAATACAAGTTATCAAGCTTCAAAACAAGTGAAATTGACTTTAAGAAAAGAAATATTTAATAAATGTTTACAACTTAATCGTCAATATACGGCTCATATTGAAACAAGTAAACTTGTACAATTAGCAGTTGAAGGGGTCGACCAATTAGAAACTTATTTTGGGCGTTATTTACCTCAATTCTTTTATAGTTTACTTGCCCCACTTACATTATTTGTTTTACTTGTGAGAGTAAACTTTAAAGTGTCTTTGATTTTACTTATTTGTGTACCTATTATTCCTATGGCTATTGTTGCTGTACAAAAATTTGCAAAAAAATTATTAAGTAAATATTGGGGTATGTATGGTAATTTAGGAGATCGTTTTTTAGATAATATTCAAGGATTAACAACTCTTAAAATTTACCAAAGTGATGATTTAAAACATAAAGAAATGAATGAAGAAGCGGAACGTTTTAGAAAAATGACCATGCGTGTTCTAATTATGCAATTAAATTCAATCAGTATAATGGATTTAGTTGCTTTTGGTGGAGCGGCAATTGGTATTGTTGTTTCTTTATATGACTATAAATTAGGTCGTATGTCTTTACAATCTACATTTATGATGGTGATGCTTTCAGCTGAATTTTTTATTCCTTTACGTTTATTAGGTTCTTTTTTCCATATTGCGATGAATGGTAATGCGGCTAGTCAAGATATTTTTAACTTCTTAGATATTGAAGTTGATCATTCAAATAAAGAAGTGATTATTCATACGGAGCCAACAATTAAAGTGAGTCATGTTGATTTTGGTTATATTAAAGAAAAAGATGTATTGCACGATTTATCTCTTTCAATTAAGGAACAGGGATTATACAGTATCGTAGGAATTAGTGGAAGTGGAAAAAGTACTTTTTTGAAATGTGTCTACCGAGTGTGGCAACAAAATGGCGGAATTGTTTATTTAGATTATCGAGGAAGGATTCAATTATATGGTTATGATTTACAAAATTTAGATCATCGTTCTTTAATGGATCATATCACCTTAATTGAACACACACCTTATCTTTTTAAGGAAAGCATCTATGATACGTTAAAAGATGCTTCAAATAAAGCTACTATACA
Source organism: uncultured Erysipelotrichaceae bacterium (assembly GCA_900550005.1). Classification (GTDB taxonomy): domain Bacteria; phylum Bacillota_I; class Bacilli_A; order Erysipelotrichales; family Coprobacillaceae; genus Beduini. Next base: position 7,489 of record URQL01000014.1, on the reverse strand, counting down.
ACAAATGGACGAAGTTCTAAAAAAAGTGAATCTTTATGATTTTGTTTATGAAAATGGTGGACTTGAAAAGGAAATAAGTGAAAGAGGTGCTAATTTATCAGGTGGACAAGCCCAACGTTTAAATTTAGCAAGAGCTCTTTTACATGATACACCAATCTATATTTTTGATGAAGCCACTTCAAATATTGATGTTGAAAGTGAAAATACCATTTTACAAGTCATCCATGAACTTGCAAAAGATCATTTAGTATTAATGATTTCACACCGCATGGCAAGTGTTGAAAACTCAAAAGAAATTTATGTATTAGATCAAGGCAAATTAATCGGACAAGGATCACATGAACAATTAATGAAAGAATGCGATGTTTACAAGAATATGGTATTAAAACAAATAGAAATCGAAGGAGGGGCGTAAATGAATAGACGTAGTGGTATGCAAGTTGTTTTAGGTTTAATTGGATTAGTTAAAACAATGATCCCTTTTATGTTATTAGCCATTTTCTTAGGTGTTCTAGGTTATTTAGCTTCAATTTTCTTAACTGTTTTAGCAGGTATTGGAATAGCTCAAATTATTTTACAAAATTTAAGTGGAATTAAAATTTTAATGATTTTACTTATTATCTTTGGTTTTGCACGTGGATTTTTACGCTATGGGGAACAAGCATGTAATCACTATATCGCTTTTAAATTATTAGCGATGATCCGTGATCAAGTTTTTCAAAAACTAAGAGAACTTACACCAGCAAAACTTGAAACCAAAGAAAAAGGAAATTTAATTTCCATGTTAACAAGTGATGTAGAATTATTAGAAGTATTTTATGCTCATACGATTTCTCCAGTTATGATTGCATTGATTGTTTCAATGATCATGGCTATTTTCTTAATGCAATACCATATTGTTTTAGGAATCGTTGCTTTACTAGGTTATATCAGTGTAGGTATTTTATTACCTATTTATACTTCTAAAAAAGGTAAGGATACAGGTGTAGAAGAAAGAAGCCAATTTGGTGAATTGAATAGTTATGTTTTAGAAAGTATTTACGGTTTAAAAGAAATTGATCAATTTGATTTAGGTCAAGATCGTCTAAATAAATTAGTGGAAAAAACCAATAAATTAAATACAGTAAGTGAAAAACTTAAAAAAATCGAAGGACAATCTGTTGCATTATGCGATTTTGTGATTAGTGTTTTCTCGTTAGGGATGTTTTTGATTAGTTATTATCTCTATACTAAAAATCAAATTGAATCACAAATTATCATAATTTCTACAATGACAATGATGTCTTCTTTTGGTCCGGTAACAGCTTTATCTTCTCTAGCAAACAATTTGTTGATTACATTTGCAAGTGGAGATCGTGTACTTAGTCTATTAGAAGAAAAACCAACTATTGAAGAAAAGATAACGGGAGTTGAAGAAGAATATCATGATTTACAAGTAAATGATCTTACATTTAAATATGATCAAGAAATCATTTTATCGCATTTTAATTATCAAGTAGATCGTCCCAAAATTATTGGTATTAAAGGAAAGAGCGGAAGTGGGAAATCTACTTTATTAAAATTAATAATGCGCTTTTATGATCCTACTTCAGGTTCTTTACAGATAAATGAACAGGATTTGAAATTATGGAAAACAAAAGCTTTACGTGATAATCAAAGCTATGTTGAACAAAGTACCTATTTATTTAATGGGACTCTTTTTGAAAATGTAAGAATCGCAAAAGTAGATGCTACAAAAGAAGAAGTGATCGAAGCTTGTAAAAAAGCAAATATTCATGACTTTATTATTTCATTAGACCAAGGGTATGATACTGTAATTAATGAACATAGTTCTTTATCTGGAGGACAAAGACAACGTATTGGTTTAGCAAGAGCCTTTTTACATGATGCAAAAATGATCTTATTAGATGAACCAACAAGTAATTTGGATAGTTTAAATGAAGCTCTCATTTTAAAAACACTTAAAGAGAATAGTGAAGGTAAAACCATTTTCTTAGTTAGTCATCGTGATTCTACACTTAAGATTTGTGATGAAATTAAATCTATGGAAAGTGAGCGACAATCATGAATTTAAATAAAAAAAGAGAAAAAGAAAAACAAATTGTTCAATTAATGATTGAACTCTACGAAAAGAAAAAGAAAGTTGATTTAACCGATTTAAAAGAATATGCTTTTTTAAGAATTGATCGATGCCCATTTATGGAGAATAAAACTTTCTGCTCACAATGTAAAGTACATTGCTATAATAAGGAAAATAGAGAAAAGATTAAAGAAGTCATGCGTTTTTCGGGACCAAGAATGTTATTCTATCATCCTGTTTTAGCAATTAAACATATGTATTTAACGTTAAAATCAAAAACACGATAACTCAATTAAAGGGTTATCGTCTTTTATTTATTACAAAATAGAATAGAAAATTAAATCTTTTAGAAAAATAAAAAAAGTTTAAAAAAGAATTGACAGAAGAGTTAGCATATGCTAATATATAGTCAGTTAGCAAACACTAACTAAAAATATAATATTAATTATATGTATCCTTTAATCAAACACTGCATTATTACTACTATTTTCCATTCTCTTATAACAAACAATTTTATGCAGTGAAGCATTGCTAGTTTAATGAACATACATTTGCCAATTAATCCTTTAATTATTCTAGTCATGCGTAAATAATCCCATTTCTTAGCAAATGGGCTTTTTTATTATATGAAAATATAAAAGGTTGCTATAGAGATTTGTTATAATGTACGTAAAGATACGAGGAGGAATAAAAATGAATAAAGAAAGAAAATTTCCAGAAGGATTTTTATGGGGTGGTGCTACCGCTGCTAATCAAGTAGAAGGAGGATGGAAAGAAGGCGGAAAAGGAATTTCTGTATCTGACTGTGCACGTTCTCATTTAGATGTAGATGTTCAAGATTATAAAAAACAAAATGAAGTTACTTCTAAAGATATTGAAGAAGCCTTAAAAACAGATGATGAAGTTTATTATCCAAAAAGACATGGATCTGATTTTTACCATCATTATAAAGAAGATATTGCTTTAATGGCTGAAATGGGATTTAAAGTTTATCGTATGTCGATTGCTTGGTCAAGAATTTTCCCTAATGGGGATGATGAAACACCTAATGAAGAAGGTTTGAAATTCTACGATGATGTGTTTAGTGAATTAAAAAAATATAATATTGAACCTTTAGTAACAATGTCACATTATGAACCTCCACTAAACTTAGTATTAAAATACAATGGTTGGTATTCAAGAGAAGTTGTGGGATTCTTTGAAAAATATGTACGTACGATCTGTACTCGTTATAAAGACAAAGTAAAATATTGGTTGACTTTTAATGAAGTCGATTCAATGATTCGTCATCCTTATACAACAGGAGGGTTAATTAAAGATCGTTTCCCAGGTAAAAATTTTGAAGAAGTTATTTTCCAAGCGATGCATCATCAATTTGTTGCTAGTGCATTAGCTACGAAGATTTGTCATGAAACGATTCCAGGTTCTATGGTTGGATGTATGCTTACAAAATTAACTTATTATCCTTATACTTGTAAACCAGAAGATGTTTTACAAGCACAACAAGATATGCGTAGTACTTATTGTTATAGTGATACACAAGTATTTGGGAAATATCCAGCTTATTTAACATCACGTTTTAAAAACAATAATATCCACATTGCGATGGAAGAACATGATGAAGAAATTATGGCTAAATATCCAGTAGACTTTGTATCTTTCTCTTACTATTCATCTTCATGTGTTGCTGCTAAAACGGATGAAAATACAGAATTTACAGCTGGAAATACAGTAACAGCAATTAAAAATCCACATATTCCAAGTTCAGATTGGGGATGGCAAATCGATCCAATTGGACTTAGAATCTCGATGGTTGATTTATATGATCGTTATCGTAAACCTTTATTTATTGTAGAAAATGGATTAGGTGCAAAAGACGTATTAGAAGCTGATGGAAGCATTCATGATGATTATCGTATTGCTTATTTTGATGCTCATTTCAAAGAAATGTTGAATGCAATCGAAATTGATGGAGTAGAATGTTTAGGTTATACTTCATGGGGATGCATTGATTTAATTTCAGAATCAACTAAGCAAATGTCAAAACGTTATGGCTTTATTTATGTTGATGCTGATGATTATGGAAATGGTACTTATGACCGTTATCGTAAAGATAGTTTCTATTGGTATAAAAAAGTAATTGAAAGTAACGGAGCTTATTTATTTGAAAAGGACTAAATTAGTCCTTTTTTTGATTATTCAAAAATATTATCCTATTATTTATAAATAACGTTATTTTTTATTGACAATTATTTTTTATTAAGTTAACATAAAAATTACAATTAGGGAGGAGTATTTAAAATGAAACATATTGAAACTGAGTGTATACACGGGAAAACAAAAGAATTACATCAAGACACATTTGGTGCGGTAATAACACCAATTTACCAAACAGCAACATTTTCACATCCAGGAATTGGACAAACAACAGGTTATAATTATACAAGAGAATCAAACCCAACACGTAGTGTATTAGAAGATACAATGACTGTTTTAGAAAAAGGGGTAGATAGTGTTGCATGTTCAACAGGAATGGCTGCTATTGGAATTGTTTTTGAATTATTTGAAAGTGGAGATCATATTTTATGTTCAGAAGATCTTTATGGTGGTTCTGTACGTATGTTTGATACAATGGGGAAAAAACGTGGACTAAGTTTTTCTTACGAAGATAGTGCTAATGTAGAAGAATTTGAAAAACACATTCAAGAAAATACAAAAGCTTTATATATTGAAACGCCAAGTAATCCAACAATGGTTATTACAGATTTATATGCTATGAAAAAACTAGCAGATAAATATCATTTAATGCTTATAGTTGATAATACTTTCTTAAGTCCATATTATCAAAATCCAATTGAATTAGGAGCTGATATTGTTATTCATAGTGGAACAAAATATTTATGTGGTCATAACGATACTTTAGCTGGATTTATTACAGTAAATAGTGAAGAATTAGCTCAAAAAATTCGTTATACTTATAAAACATTAGGAGCTTCACTTGCACCGTTTGATTGTTTCCTACTTTCAAGAGGAATTAAAACTTTAGCTGTTCGTATGGAACGTCAACAAGAAAATGCAATGAAAATTGCTAAATGGTTACAAACACAACCAAAAATTAAAGAAGTTTATTACATTGGTTTACCAACACATCCTGGTTATGATATTCAATGTAAACAAGCACGTGGTTTTGGGGGAATGATCTCTTTTAAAACAGATTGTGAAAAAACAGCACGTGATTTATTAGAAAAAATCAAATTGATTACTTATGCTGAAAGTTTAGGTGGAGTTGAATCTTTAATGACTTATCCAATGCTACAAACTCATGGAGATTTACCAAAAGAAGTAAGAGAAAAATTAGGAATCACAGAAGATTTTATTCGTTTCTCTGTTGGAATTGAAAATGTGGATGATTTAATTGAAGATATTAAACAAGCATTAGGTGATTAATATGAATAAATTCGATGAAATTGTAAATAGAAAAAATACACATAGTTTAAAATATGATTTTGCTTTAGAAAGAGGAAAAAATGAAGATGTCCTTCCTTTATGGGTAGCAGATATGGATTTCAAATGTGCTCCTGAAATTATTGAAGCATTACATAAAACGATTGATCAAGGAATTTATGGCTATAGTGAAACCAAAGCAACAGATTTCAAATCGATGATCAGTTGGTATCAAACGCATTTTAATTGGACGATTCAACCAGAATGGATCATCAAAACACCAGGGATTGTCTTTGCTTTAGCAATGGCTATTAAAGCTTATACAAATAAAGGAGATGCAGTTTTAATTCAACAACCGGTTTATTATCCTTTTAGTGAAGTGATTAATGATAATGAACGTCGTCTTATTAATAATTCTTTAGTTTTAAAAGATGGACATTATGAAATCGACTTTGTTGATTTTGAAAATAAGATTAGAGAAAATGATGTGAAATTATTTTTACTTTGTTCGCCTCACAATCCAGTAGGAAGGGTTTGGACTAAAGAGGAATTGATTAAAATTGCTGAAATTTGTAAAAAGTATCAAGTGAAGATTGTAAGTGATGAAATTCATAGCGATTTTGTTTATGAACCTTATCAACATCATATGTTAGTGAGCTTAAAAGAAGAATACCAAGAATTTGTTATTACGTGCACATCTCCAAGTAAGACATTTAACTTAGCTGGACTTCAAATTTCTCATATTGTTATACCTAATGGAAAATTAAGAGCTCAATTTAAGAAACAAGTTGACGGGGCAGGGTATAGTCAAGTTGGTTTAATGGGAATTGTTGCTAGTCAAGTGGCTTATGAAAAGGGTGAAACTTGGTTAACTAAATTAAAAGCTTATCTAGTAAGCAATATTGCTTATGTTAAAAAATATTTAGAAGAAAATATTCCAAGTATTCATTTAATTGAACCAGAAGGAACTTATTTACTTTGGTTGGATTGTAGAGATTTACATTTAACAAATGATCAATTAGAAGAATTGATTGTTGATAAAGCAAAATTATGGTTAGATAGTGGAGCTATCTTCGGTAAAGATGGCAAAGGGTTCCAACGTATTAATGTTGCTTGTCCTCGTCAAACTTTAACGCAAGCTTTAACTCAGTTAAAAGAAGCAGTGGATACTTTATAAGAAAGTGCAAAAACACTTTCTTTTTTCTTGCCATGGAGTGCACTTTAAGTGATCAACTAGAATTATAGAAAGACTGATGACAATGTAAAAAAAGATATTTAGGAAAAATTGAAGTATCCCTAATTGGGATGGGATGTATGGCTTTTTCACATGGTTATGGTCAAATCCCATCAAAAGAATACGCAATAGAAGCAATCAAAGATGCATATGCACATGGATGTACTTTCTTTGACACAGCAGAAGGATATGGTAGTAGGCTTTATTATGAACATCACAATGAAGAAATTTTAGGAGAAGTTTTAAAAGAGGTTCGTAAAAATGTGGTACTGCCACTAAAATGCATATTAAAGATTGGGGAAAAGGGAAATAATCCTTTGCCTTTTATTTTTAGTATGAATCTTTGAAGGATTGCAAAAGAAGTGGAATTTTATCAAATTAATAATGCAGATTATGGTGGTTGAATGTTTTGAAATGATGAAATAGAATTATGATCGATTTTTTTAGTAAGAACCAATAAAAAAAGGATCGTTTATAAATATTGATTTTATAACAATCCTTTTTATTTAGCTAATCTAATTCAAAAGCACCAGTATAAAGTTGATAATAACGTCCTTTTTGTTTAATTAATTCATCATGACTACCACGTTCAATAATATGACCATGATCTAATACCATAATGGCATCTGAGTTGCGGACAGTGGATAATCTATGAGCAATGACAAATACCGTTCTTCCTTCCATAAGTTGATCCATTGCTGTTTGAATTAAAGATTCTGTACGTGTATCAA
>URQL01000013.1 GCA_900550005.1 uncultured Erysipelotrichaceae bacterium | reverse complement strand
TTAAAAGTATTCTTTTAATTTAATATCGATTAGATTAAATATAGAAATAATAATTGCTTAGTTGAATAATTTTTATTAAAATGATATATTTAAAATATCAGAGGGGTTACATACACTGATAGGTAATTAAATACAATGGTTTAATAATAAGTATTTATTTGGCTTAATTTATTGAAGATAGGAGGAAAATAATTATGAGTACTGTTACACAAAGAATTAGACAAATTAAACAACCAAGAGGTGGGTATATAAAACCATCAATGTTTGAACAGCATAGTTTTGATGATGGGATTGTGTTAAATACTAATGAAAATATTTCCCCTGCAATCATAGGGATGGTAGTTGATTACTTGACAAGATTTATGATGGGGACAAAAATTAATGATGCATTTTCGATTTCTATGTTAGGAGCAGAGTGCGCAGAAGATTATTATAATCAAATTGGTTCCATAGATATTGCAAAAGAATTACTGTTTAATATAACTGATTTAGATGACTATTCTATCATTAATGCATGCAAATTGGTTAGTTATGACGTTTGGTATAGAAATCCATGTAACGCTTTTATGGCAAAAGGTGTCGATGAAACTAATCCGGATGTTGATACGATCGAAAATATAAGGATTATGGTAAAAAGAAGTCTCAATTTTTGGAAAGAATATGGGCCAATAGTTAAAGATGGATTTAATTTTGAACCAAATGGGTATACACGAACTGTAACTTCAGGAGATGGTGATTTTTTAACAGCTGATACATTATGGGATTTTAAGGTTAGTAAGGATAAGCCAAAACCGAAGAATACATTGCAATTATTAATGTATTGGATAATGGGAAAACATTCTGGACAAGAGATATATGATAATATTGATAAAATAGGAATATTTAATCCTAGATTAAACGTTGCTTATATACTTGATACAAGTTTGATTTCAGATGAAGTAATAGAAGAAGTAGAAAATGACATTATTTGTTATTAAAATGTTGAATTGATTATAAAAAAGCTTCGATACTGCTTCTTTTTAAGAAGAATAGAATCAAAGCTTTTTTTATTTTAGAATTTTATGTTCGATTTGATTTGTGACCATTGCATTTAGAACATAATACTTGTAGATTACTTTCAACTGTTTTTCCGCCTTTTGAAATGGGAATAATGTGATCAATATGTAGCCCAATTTCATCAGGCATATATTTTCCACATTTTTGACAAGTATAATTATCTGTTTTCATAATTTTATTTCTTAATGTTTTTGTCATAAGTTTACGTTGGTTTTTATTATGATATTGATTTAAAGTACATTCGAAATTGATTTCTTCCAATGCTCTATATCGGTTGTAAAAATAATCATAGGAGTAACCAAAACCATCTATTGCTACCATTGTTTGATAAGAATGTTTAACATAATTTTTTTGCTTATAACGTGTTTGTTTACGGTTTAATTCAAAATAAAATAAATTATCATCATCAAGGCATCTGTAAAATTGGTTTTTACGGTAATTTTTTAATATTTTTTCTTTTCAATTCTGGCAATATTTTCTTTTTTCCATGCTTCTACCATTTCATAGTGAGATTGAATTAAATCGCTATGTCCAGAAATGATATAATTATCAATTAAATCATCAATGTTTGGTTTTCTTTTACCTGAAACATCAAAGACATGATAAAAATAAGGATAATGGTAAGGGGATTTTAAAATTAGATAAAGAATAAATAATGTAATTAGAATAATTAATAATATTGGTAGATACTGTTGCACTAATAATTCCTCCATTAGAATAATAGTATCCTATTTAATCTTAATCCGTTAATTCATATTTATTAAAATAATCATAAAGATAATGAATGAATAAAGTAACGAGATTAAGTATTAAAAAGATGAGAAGTAGACGATTACCTATCAGTTCATTAGGAACAAAGATTTGATGTAGATCATTTTGAGGTAAAAATTGAATGAGAATTGCTTTATGAAGATTGAAAACATTCAGGCAATAAAGATTTAATAAAACAAGGAGTGTAGTGAAAAGAGAATTCATACGACGATGATTACAACGAATAAAAAGATAAAAACAAATTAAAACCAGATAGTATAAATAATAAACAGGGATACTTAGGTAGGTTTTCATATCAATATAGTACATAAATAAGTAAAGATAGCCATAAAGTAACCAAATCATTAAACCACTTGGTAGTAAAATACTTAATTTTAAAATTAAATAGAAAAAGCTGTGGTATTTGTAAGTAGGCATGTTAAAACGCTTTATTAAAATATAAAACAAGCTTGTAAGTAATGTTAGAAAATGTATAAACAAAGAAACAATAATAAAATAGTTCATAAAACCCCTCCTCGGTGATTTTTGATATAATAGCATAAATTATCTTAAATGTATACAAAAAAGAGTATACTACTTTTAAATATTAGAATTTCGTGATATGATAATTTGCGTAAAACAATTTAGACATTATAAAAATGGAAGGGGGATAAAAATGGATTTAAAAATGTTAGAAAGACTATGTAATGCTGACGGTGTTTCTGGTCAAGAAAAAGAAGTTACACGAATTGTTAAGGAATATTTAGAACCACTTGTAGATGAAGTTATGTATGACAATATTGGTAGTATTGTCGGTGTAAAAAAGGGAAAAGGGACATTAAAAGTATTACTTACAGGGCATGTGGATGAAATTGGGATGATTGTATCTGAAATTGATGAAAAAGGCTTTGTTAGAGTGAATCAATGTGGTTTCTTATTTGCTCATGCTTTAAGTGCTCAAGATGTTGTTTTAACGACACGTGAAGGAAAGAAAATTTATGGCGTGATTGGAACGCATGCTAAAGATTCTAATTTTAACTTAGGAAAGGATACCATTCCAGTAAGTGATGTGGTCGTTGATTTTGGTGTCGCTAGTAAGCAAGAATTAGTGGATTTAGGTGTCCGTATTGGTGATCCAATCGTCATGGCACCAATGTTTAGAGAAATGAATAATCCGGATTACTTAACTGCAAAAGCATTTGATGATCGTATTGGAGTAGGCATGTTTTTAGAAGTAGCAAAAGCTTTAAAAGATGAAGATTTAGATGCAACAGTTTATTTTGCAGGTACAGTTCAAGAAGAAGTGGGACTTAGAGGCGCAAAAACAGTTTCACAAATGGTACAACCTGATATTGCTTTTGCTTTAGACGTTTATCCATGTAACGATAATCCAAATGATCCTAAAAGTGATTTCCAATTAGGAAAAGGAATTGGAATTTCGATTATGGATACATCTTCGATTTCTCATGTTGGACTTGTTCATGTTTTAGAAGATATTGGAGATGAATGTGGTTATCCTTATCAACCTATTTTAATTAATCGTGGTGGAACAGATGCTGGCGAAATGCATAAAGCAGGAAAAGGAATGCCTACGGTATCTATTTGCGTTCCTAACCGTTATGTACACACTTGTCGAAGTATGATCCATAAAAAAGATTACCAAAGTGGAATCGATATTTTAGTGGCATTTATAAAACGTGCAAATAAAGATTTATTTGAAAAAATATTAGATGAAAGAAGATAAGAGGCAAAATTATGGCAGATTTAAAATTTTTAGAAGAAATGACCATGGCTAAAGGAATCTCTGGCTTTGAAAAAGGAGCTTCAAGAGTCATGAAAAAATACTTAGAAGAAGGTGCTGATGAAATCTTCTACGATAATATTGGAAGTATCATTGGACACAAAAAAGGAACAACAGATTTAAAAGTAGCAATTACAGGACATATTGATGAAATTGGTTTTGTAGTAAAAGAAATTGATGATAAAGGGTATATTAAAGTACATCCAGTTGGAGGATGGATGGGTCAAACCATTCCAGCTCACACTTGTACAATTACAACACGTGAAGGTAAAGAAATCGTTGGTGTATTTGGATCTATCCCACCTCATGGAAAAGGTCCAGAAGCAAGAAATAAAGTCACTGCTCCAGGAGATTCTTTCTTAGATATCGGTGTAGCAAGTAAAGAAGAAGCTATAGCTTTAGGTATTCGTATTGGTGATCCAATTTGTCCACGTTCAGAATTCTTACAACTAGCAAACCCTAAATATTTAATGGCTAAAGCATGGGATGACCGTGTAGGAGCAGCCATCGCTACAGATGTTATGCGCAATTTAAAAGGCATAGAAACAGCAGCAAATATTTATTGTTGTGGAACAGTACAAGAAGAAGTCGGATTACGTGGGGCTAAAACTGTAGCACAAATGATCCAACCTGATATTGCCTTTGCAGTTGATGTTTGCTTCTCTTATGATTTACCAGAAGGAAAACAAAATGATGTTAAACTTGGATGTGGGGTAACACTTGGCATTATGGATGGTAGCGTAATTGCTCATACAGGATTATTAAAAGAAATGGAAAAAATTTGCGAAGAATTAGGAATCCATTATGTTCGTGACGTATTGCCATTTGGTGGAACGGATTCAGGAGAAATGCATAAAGTAGGTGCTGGAGTCGTTAATATGACTTTATCCATTCCTTCACGTTACATGCATTCACATCGTACAATCATTCATGAAGATGATTATGATGCAACAGTGAAAGCTTTAACTGAATTTTGTAAACGTATTACTCCTGCATTATACGAAGAAATCAAAAAAGATAAACAATAAGCAATGAGCCTTGTTTAAAACAAGGCTTTCTTTAAAGAAAGGAAATAGTATGGAATTAGAAGTATTAAAAGAATATGCCAGAGTCATTGTGAAAATTGGCGTTAATGTACAAAAGGGACAAAATGTTTTAGTTCAATGCTCATTAAATTGTGCTCCTCTAGCAAGAGAAGTTGTTGAACAATGTTATCTTTGTGGAGCAAATAAAGTAACTGTGAATTGGTCTGATCCAGCTATCAGTCGTTTACATTATCAATACCAAAGTGTAGAAACATTAGGGTATTTTAGCCATGAAGAACAAGGAAAATATGAAGATTGGTTAGAAAATCCACCAGTAAAGATCTGGATCGATGATGATGATCCAGACCAATTTAAAGGAATTGATGTAGAAAAATTGACAAAACCTAGAAAATTACGTTATCCATTTATGAAACCCTATTTAGATAAATTAGATGGACTTGCGCAATGGACAATTGTGGCTATGCCTTCTTTAGCTTGGGCTAAAAAGATGTATCCAAATGCTTCAAGTGATCAAGAAGCCCTTGATTTATTAGAAGCAGCGATTATGAAAACCATGCGTATTGAAAAAGATAAATCAGATCAAAATTGGCAAGAACATATTGATTATCTTGAAAAACAAGCACAAAAAATGAATGAATATCATTTTGAAAAACTTCACTATGTTTCAAGTAATGGAACAGATTTTACAATTGGATTGCACTCAAACCATCAATGGTGTACAGCTTATGAAAAACAAAAAAATGGTGTTGCTTCATGTGTGAATATGCCTAGTGAAGAAGTCTTTACTTTGCCTGAAAGACTTAGTGCCTGTGGACGCTTAGTTGCAAGTAAACCTTTATCTTACAATGGTAATTTGATTGAAAATTTTGCATTTGATTTTAAAGATGGAAAAGTAGTGCATGTTGAAGCTGAAAAAGGATTAGAACATTTAAAAGAAATGGTAAAAATGGATGAAGGGGCAAGCTATTTAGGAGAAGTCGCTTTAGTTCCTTATGATTCTCCTATTAACCAAATCGGTGTTCTTTTCTACAATACTTTATTTGATGAAAATGCAGCTTGTCATATTGCTTTAGGTGGTGGAATCTCTGAAGCTATTCAAGGACATGAAAAAATGAGTAAGGAAGAACTTGTAAAAGCGGGATGCAATGAATCCATGATCCATGTTGATTTTATGGTTGGAACAAAAGATATGCAAATTACTGGAATTCAAAAAGATGGAACAGAAGTGGTTGTCTTTAAAGAGGGTTATTGGGCAATTTAGTATGATTTTGTAATAAAAGGGAATACTTAATCTAAAGATTGTTTTAAAGGTTACGATAATTTCACACAATTTAGAAATAATTTTAAGATAATTATGCAGTACACTATCCTTGTAATAAGAAAGAATGCTTAGGAGGAAGGAAAAATGACTCAAAAAAAATATTTAAAATATGTGATCCTACTTTTAATTGTTGCATTATTAGGTTCAAATATTTATTTGTTTAAACAAGTTAATAGTCTAACAAAAAATACAACGAAAACAACCAGTGCAAGTGGTTCATCTACTGTTCAAACGGTAGTAAGTGATGTCAAAACAACAGCAGCTGATGCTGTATCTGCTGTAAGTGATAGTATTGTTGGTGTACAAGTTTATGAAAATTCACAACTTTCAGGTAGCGGTAGTGGTGTTATTTATGAAGTAAATGGTAAGGAAGCTTACATTATTACAAATAACCATGTTATTAGTGGGGCTAGCCAAATCGAAGTCGTATTTAGTAATGGTGAATCTGCTGAAGCTGAACTTGTTGGTAGTGATCAATATGGTGATATCGCCTTATTAAAACTTACAACTGATCAAGATTTAAAAGCCATTAAAATTGGTGATTCTTCATTACTTGATCCAGGTGAAACAGTTTTAGCTATTGGTTGTCCACTTGGAATTGAATATGCGGGTACAGTAACACAAGGTGTTGTTTCAACAAACTCTCGTACTGTATCGGTTGATTTAAACAATGATGGTGCTGATGATTGGGACATGAGTGTTATCCAAACCGATGCTGCAATTAATCCAGGAAACAGTGGTGGTGCTTTAGTTAACTTAGCTGGTGAATTAGTTGGTATTACTTCAATGAAATTATCTGATACAAGTGTTGAAGGTATGGGATTTGCTTTACCAATCAATGATGTAATTAAAGAAATCGAACAAATCAAAGCTAACGGAAAAGTTAGTCGACCAGTATTAGGTGTCTCTGGTGTATCTATTAGTGATTTAAGTTCTTACGAACTTAGAATGTATCGTATCAATACTTCAGCTAGTGACGGTATTTATGTTGCTAAAGTAGCAAGTGGTTCTCCAGCAAGTCAAGCAGGTATTGAAACAGGAGATGTTATTACAAAATTTGATGGGCAAGTAGTAACAACTTATAAGAGTTTCTTAACCCTTCTTTATTCAAAAAATCCAGGTGATAAAGTAGATATCACAGTTAATCGTAATGGTAGTGAAACGACTTTAACCGTTACACTTGGTGAAAAATAAAGCTTAATATAAAAGAGTTGGTGGAAATCATCAACTCCTTTTTTTATAAAACCTTTTTCTTTTTAAAGAAAACAAGGTATAATAGGCGTGGTGATGAAAGTGAAAAAAATAAATCAAGGACAACTCCTACTTAGTTTTGTATTGCTTTGTATGATTTCGTTTACTTTATATAAACAATTTGATAACTTTGTATTTCATACTTATGAAACACGAATCTATCATCGAGAAATGTATCGTGGTAGTAATGATGATTTAACTATTGATTATTACAATTTGATTCAAGATGATGATGGTTATCAATTTGGTGATGCCAAATTGAATTTAAAAAACAATGATTTTATCCATAATGGTGATGAAATTGAAGCTGTTTCTTCTTTATTAAATAAAGAATATGTGCACACTTTAACTAAAGAAGATGATACAACTTATAAAATCAATGCTTTAACTGATTCTTTTCAAGGATCACTGGATGCCATTAACTTAGAAATTAAAAATAAAACGACAAATCAAAGTGAAACCATTTCTTTAGCTCCTGTAAATATGGAAATCTATTCTGGATTAAATAAAGAATTTTCTTATAAAGAATTTTATGTTTATAAAGATCGTATTATTCTAGGAAGTATCAACTGTGCAAATTTAGAAAAATATCAAGAAAACTATGATCTAGTTCGTTTGGAATACCGTTATCAAGACGAAGGACAAGATACACCGGTTGTTTACTATACAAGACAAGGTACTTTAGAAGAAATATTTAATAAAACTTATTTAGAAAATGTCGATGTCTCTTTATTAGAAGGGGTAGATTTAAATTCCAGTAAATTAAGTGTGGTCGTGATCTTAAAAGGTGAGGATGATTTAGCTTTTAGTATCGATTTAACCAATGAAAGTGAGGTAAATTAATGAAAGACTTAAAAAAGATGGCTTTACTTACTGTTGAAGCGATTTTGATTGTTTGGTTTTCTTTTAGCATTGATTTAGCGAACTATTATCATCTTCATTTTTTTGGTGGAGCAAATCGCTTATTTTCAGGGGATGTTTATACGCAAACCTATTTTTGGATGTTAGTTTTAGTCGTAATCGCCTTTCATGAATTTATCGAAACCATCAAAGAGGGATTGGATCAAAAACAAATTCATTATCTTTATGGTATTTTAGTAGTTATTGGTATAGCTTGTTGGTTTAGTTCGATCCTTACTTTATTTAAGTATATAATTGTTATTTATTTAGTTGTTGAAGGGTTGAAAATTAAAATAAGCACTAAGTGCTTATTTTAATAAATTCGCTAAATGTTTACAAAATTCTTTTTGTTTACTGGCATCAATGGATAAATAATAATCTTCTAATAAAACACCAAGTCCTGGTAAGATGGCTTCGTCTTCACTATGGATGCTTTCTTTAAATAGAGTATAAAGTTCATTATCAGAAGTATTTTTTAAACGTTGATGAATGGCTTCACGAATATCCATAATTTTACCTCCTTTTTTATAGTGTGGGTAAAGAAAGGAAAAAATAGACATGAAAGAAGAAAAAATATTTATGATTGGTGATCAGGAAATTGCGTATGTAATCATCTATAAAAAAATAAAAAAAGTTTACTTAAAAATAGAAGAAGGACAAATTCATATTCATTGTCCTTACGAGACACCACTTACTTTAATAGAAGATTTTATTTTAGAGAATTATCCTAAAATTAAAGGGTATTTAGAAAATTATCGGCCATTGGCTTGTTATCAAGATGAGGGATATGTCAATCTTTTAAAGAAAAAATACAATATTAAAGTGATCGATATGAATATTAAAAAAGTAGTTTTAAAAGGAGATACTTTAGTCTTCTATCATCATCAAGTTGAAAAAGTATTAGAACCCTATTTAAAAGCTTGGTTAAAAGATTATTTAGAAACAAAAGTGGCTATGTATTGTAAGCAAGAAAAACGTTTTGGTGATCCAATAATTGAATTAAAGAAAACAAAAAGACGTTATGGTGCTTGTTATTATAGACAAAATCGGATTGTTTTTAATCCTATTTTAGTTCATTTTTCAACAGACTTTATTGATTATGTGGTGGTTCATGAACTTTGTCATTTCATTGAACCTAATCATTCAAAGGCTTTTTATGAAGAAGTAGAAAAATGGTTACCAGATTATAAAATAAGACAAAGGGAAGGAAATCGTTATGAAAATCAATTCAGTGAATAATAGTCGTGTAAAACAATGGGTGAAATTAAAAAAGAAAAAATACCGTGATGAATATCAAGAATATTTAGTTGAGGGAGAACATTTAGTTGAAGAAGCTTTAAAAGCTTCACAAGTTAAAACCATCTTATCACTAGATGCTTTGAATATTGCTGGAGTAGAATGCATTCAAGTGACTCATGAAATCATTGATAAGTTAACACAAGTGGATACACCTCAACCTATTATGGCAATTTGTAAGAAAAAAGCAGAAGAACAAATCAATTTATCAGGTAAAAAATTCTTATTGCTTGATCAATTACAAGATCCTGGTAATATTGGGACTCTTGTAAGAACGGCTTATGCTTTTAACTTTGATCAAGTTATATTTAGTGAAGGTAGTGTTGATCTTTATAATGATAAATTTATTCGTGCGAGTCAAGGAGCATGTTTCCATATTGATTGTATTAAAAAAGATTTAAAAGAAGTGGTTCAAACTTTAAAACAACAAGGTATCTCGATTTATGGAACAAGTTTGGAAAATGGACAGGATATTCAAACGATTGAACCGGCTTTACCGGTTGCATTGATTTTAGGAAATGAAGGTAATGGCGTAAGTAAAGAACTCCTTGATTCAACAACCAAAAATATTTATATTCCTATTTCCGGTGCAGAGTCATTAAATGTTGCTGTGGCGGGTGGAATTTGTATGTTCTATTTTAATAAATAATTGACATTAGAATAAAAAAATGCTATAAATTTAGTTAGTAAATAAAGCCGTTTTAATACGATGATAAGGAGTAGTAAATAGTTTAAAGAATTATAGAGAGAGAAAATAAAGGTGGAAGTTTTCTTATTCTTTGATTATTGAATTCACCTTGGAGTGTGGCCAATCCCCACCGCTAACTACGTTACAGTTATTAAGTGCTTGTACTTAGGTATAAGAATTAGGATGGTACCGCGATTAAAGTCGTTCCTATTGGAACGGCTTTTTTATATTTTATAGGAGGATATATATGAAAGAAGAATTAATTAAAATTAGAGACGATGTCCTAAAACAAATCGACTCATGTGATTCTTTAAAAACGTTGAATGATTTAAGAGTTCATGTTTTAGGTAAAAAAGGACCGATTCAAGATGCGATGAAAGCTATGCGTACAATGGCTAAAGAAGAACGTTCTGCTTTTGGTCAAGTTTCTAACCAAGTTAAACAAGAAATTACAGATGCAATCGAACAAGCTAAAGTAAGATTAGAACAAGAAGCTATTGCTCATAAATTAGAAAATGAAACGATTGATATTACTTTACCTGCTTATAAATTAAATCCAGGATCTAAACATCCTTTAACTTTAATTACAGAAGAACTAGAAGAGCTTTTCTTAGGTATGGGATATCAAATCGCTGAAGGACCTGAAGTAGAAACAGATCATTATAACTTTGAATTATTAAATTTACCAAAAGATCACCCAGCTCGTGATATGCAAGATACTTTCTATGTTGATGATAACTTGTTAATGCGTACACAAACTTCACCAATCCAAGCTCGAACTTTACTTGCTGCAAAAGGAAAAGGACCAATTAAAATTTTATGTCCTGGTAAAGTTTATCGTAAAGATGATGATGATGCGACTCACTCACATCAATTCATGCAATGTGAAGGGTTAGTTGTTGATGAAAATATCACAATGGCTGATTTAAAAGGAACTTTACAAGTCTTTGCAGACAAAATGTTTGGTGAAGGTAGAGAAATTCGTTTTAGACCATCCTTTTTCCCTTTTACTGAACCATCAGTAGAAGTAGATATTTCATGCTTTAACTGTGGTGGTAAAGGATGTTCAATTTGTAAAGGATCAGGTTGGATCGAAGTTTTAGGTGCAGGTATGGTTAACCCACGTGTACTTGAAATGTGTGGATTTGATTCTAAAAAATACCAAGGTTTTGCTTTTGGTATCGGTATTGAACGTGCTGCCATGCTTAAATATGGTATTGAAGATATTCGTCATTTCTATAATGATGATTTACGTTTCTTAAATCAATTTAATAGAAAGGATTCTTAATATATGAAAGTAAGTTTAAATGTACTAAACAATTATGTAGACGTTAAGGATCAAGATCCTTATGAATTAGCAGAAAAAATTACCCGTGCTGGTTTTGAAGTTGAAGGTGTAGAAAAATTAGCTTATGGAACAGATTTAGTTATTGGGTATATCCATGAATGCAAAATGCATCCAGACTCAGATCACTTACATGTGTGTCAAGTTGAAGTTAAACCAGGACAAATCCAACAAATCGTTTGTGGAGCACCAAACGTTGATCAAGGTCAAAAAGTTATGGTTGCTTTACCAGGATGTGAACTTGCAGGTGGTTTAAAAATCAAACAATCTGTGATCCGTGGTGAAGAATCAAACGGGATGATTTGTTCACTTAGTGAAATTGGTATTGACGCACGTTATCAATCAGAAGAACAAAAAGCTGGAATTGAAATCCTAGATGAAGATGCTCCAATCGGTGAAGAAGCTTTATCTTATATGGGATTAGATGATACGATTTTAGATATCTCATTAACACCAAACAGAGCAGATTGCTTATCTTTAAGAGCTTTAGCTTATGAAGTAGCAGCTGTCTTAGAAAGAAAAGTTCATTTTCCTGAAGTTCAAGTAACGACAATGGGAAAAAGTGAAATCGAAGTGGAAACAAAAACAGATAAATGTACTTTCTTTGGGGTAAAATTAGTTAAAGGTGTCACAACAAAAGAATCACCACAATGGTTAAAATCTTCCCTTATGGCTAGTGGAATTAAACCAATTAATAATGTCGTAGATATTTCTAACTATGTGATGTTAGAAACAGGACAACCAATTCATATGTATGATTATGATAAAATTCAAACTAAAAAATTTAGTGTACAAACGGGATTTACAAATAAAGTCACTTTATTAGATGGTCAAGAATATCAATTAGATGAAAATGATATTATTGTTTCTACTGATGATGGCGTTGGATGTATTGCTGGTGTTATGGGAGCAGATTCAACTAAAATTGAAGATACAACAACAAATATCGTGATCGAAGCAGCTTCATTTAATGGTGCAAGTTTAAGACAAACAGCACGTCGTTTAAATTTACTTACAGATGCTTCTCAACGTTACATTAAAAATGCTATCGATACATCATCTTCTTTAGATGTATTAGACCGTGTAGCAAGTATGTTAGTTGAATTAGCAGATGCAAGTGAAGTTTATGAAAGTACAACAACACCTTTAAATGTACAAGATGAATATGTTGAATTACGTGATGGAAGAGTAAACGAATTACTTGGAACAAGTATCACAGTTGAAGAAATCCAATCTATTTTTGATCGTTTACAATTCGAATACAAACATGAAGATGGTAAATTTATTGTAAAAGTACCTAGTCACCGTCATGATATGACATTAGAAGCAGATTTAGTAGAAGAAGTTGCTCGTTTATATGGTTATGATCATATTCCAACAACTTTACCTGTAATGGCTTCAACAACAGGTGTGCGTACAACAGCACAAAGCCGTATTCGTATGATGAAAGACACTTTAACTGATTTAGGTTTACAAGAAACAATGACGTATACATTAACTTCACCAAATACAGCTTTAGATTTCAATTTCTTCCATCATAATGATATCGTATCTTTATTATCACCAATTGGTGAAGAAAGAAGTGTATGTCGTCAATCCGTGATCCCAAGTTTATTACAAGTAATTAATTATAACCAATCTCGTTCAAATAAAGATGTCTTTGTTTATGAAGTATCTAAAACTTATGCAAGAGATGAAGAAATCAATACTTTAGCAATTGCTTGTAGTGGGGTATATCAATCTAACAAATGGCAAAGAGTCAATAAAGAAGCAGATTTCTATTTAGTAAAAGGATTCGTTGAAACGATTTTCTCTAAACTTGGAATTGAAGAACCACGTTACCAAATTGAACGTGTTGAAAAAGAAAATGAATTCTTACATCCAGGACGTAGTGGCTATATCTTCATTAACAAAGAATTAGTAGGTTACATTGGATCAATCCATCCTTATATGGAAAAGAAATACGACGTTAAAGATGTTTATGTTGTCGAACTTAACTTAAATGTTTTAACAACACTTCGTACTTCTAAACTTAAATTTGAACCAATCCCACTTTATCCAAGTGTAACACGTGACATTGCTTTAGTTGTCGATCAAAAAGAAGAATCTTATTCTATTATTCGTACAATTAAAAAAGCAAGTAAACGTTTATGCAAAGAATGTGAAATCTTTGATGTTTACCAAGGAGAACACGTTGAAGCAGGTAAAAAATCAATTGCTGTTCGTTTAAGTTTCCAAGATCTTAAAAAGACATTAAGTGAAGCAGAAGTTAATGAAGCTTTAGATCGTATCTTAGCTGCTTTAGAAAAAGAACATCAAGCAAATTTAAGAAAATAATCAAGATAAATAAAAGAACACGATTTCAGTAAGGCACTGTAAACGTGTTCTTTTTTGTTTTATATAAATTTTAAGTTAAATTCATTTGTTAAAACAGTTATAATTCAAACTATTAGAATTATAACTGTTGGAGGAAATATGAAACAAAGTTATCATTACTTATCCATGGCTGTTCATGCTATGCTACAAAAGCAATTAATGGAAAGAGTAAAAGAAATTGATCTTACTTCAGGGCAACCTAAAGTATTCGATTATTTAATTGATCATGATGGTGTACAAGTAAAAGCTTTAAACCATGAACAAATTCAAGATATTGTTCTTGCTTATGGACGTGTTGCTGCTTTAGCAAAACGCGCAGGTTTTAAAATGTTAATGGTTCATGGTGGACATGGTTTTCCAATTGAATTTAGAATGATTGGTGATGCAAGACAAGTAAGAAGTATTACGCAAGCTATGTATGAAGGATATCCTATTGCTAAAGATATTTAATGAAGGATAGGACAGTGTAAAACGATTTATGCTGTCTTTTTTATTTGTATAAATCAATAAAATAGAGTAAAATAGAGTTAGTTATAGCTTACTAAGTAAAGGGAGAATGTTATGAAAAATTTTTGGGATAAAACTGCTCATATTTATAATTTGTTTATGTATCAAGATCAAAAAGCTTATCAAAAGATGTATGCTTTGATACGATTAAAAGTTAAAGATAAAAAGGTTCTTGAACTTGCTACAGGGACAGGTTTGATCGCTAGAAATATTGTAGATGTGAGTAACTACGTGGATGCGAGTGATAGTTCATCAAAAATGATTGAACAAGCTAAGAAAAATAATTCTTCTACTCAAATTCATTTTTCAGTACAAGACATGTATTGTTTACCATACTTGGATCATAGTTATGATGTTGTGATCATTGCTAATGCTTTACATATCATTGACAGACCACAGCGCGCTTTACAAGAAGCAAAGCGTGTATTAAAAGAGGATGGTTTATTGATTGTACCGACGTTTACACATGCAAATAATTCATTCTTTGGTAAAGTTAAAGCTTCATTTATGAAAAAGTTAGGGTTTCCTTTATATCAAAAATGGTCGACACAAGATTATCTTTTATTTTTAGAAAAGCAAGGGTGGAAAGTTGAAAAGAGTCAAGTAATAAAGGCTTCGTTTCCGCTAATTTATGTTGAATGTAAAAAAGGAAGGGAATAACAATGAAATATAAAATTGAAAAAAATACAGTCAAAGAAACTTTGATCATTCCTTTATATGCACGTTATCAATGTTCAAAGTTGTATCCTCAATTATTTTATGATCAAATGGCAATGGATTTGATTGAACACATTGATTATGATTTTAGTGAATTAGAAAAAAAGGCTAAAAGTACGATGCAACAATTTGGTTTTTTAGAAGTAGCTATGCGTCAAAAGGATTTAATGATTGAAGTAGAAGATTATTTAAAAGAACATCCAAAAGCTGCAGTGGTTAACCTTGGATGTGGATTAGATAATACGGGACAAAATGTGGATAATGGATCATGTATAATTTATAACTTGGATTTTAAAGAAGTTATTGATGTTCGTAATGAGCTATTACCAGCTAAAGATAGAGAGTTTAATATTGCTTGTGATCTAAATGATTTAAGTTGGTTTGATCAAATCGATGCGACAAATGTGGTTGTCTTTTTTGCAGCTGGTGTATTTTATTACTTTTTAGAGGATGATGTTAAAACATTAGTTTGTGCGATGGCAAAACGTTTTAAAGGAGGAAAATTGGTTTTTGATGGTGCAGGAAAAACTGCTGTTAAATTAATGCTTAAAACATGGATCAAGGATGCTAAAATTAAAGATGTGAGTGCTTATTTTGCAGTAAATGATATTAAAAAAGAAATTGAACCTTGGGATATCAATATAAAGGTATCAAGTAAAGGTTATATGTTAGGGTATCATTTACTTGACACGGTTAAAATTAAACTTTTGTATCGCCTGCTTTCTAAAGTAGGAGATCAGTTAATGAAAATGCAGATTGTAAGGATTGATTTTTAAAAATAAAGAAAAAGGGATTAGGACACATGAATTGTCATACGCTTACATTTGTGGTATACTAACAATAAAAGGATGTGATTGAATGAAAAAGAAAACAATGATTGGTGCTGGAGCTGTGGGTGCTTTAGGTATAGGTGGGTCCTATTTATCTTTATGTCGTTATTTTTACTATAATGCTTTAAAAAGAAAAGATACTCCTGCTAAAAATGCCGATACAACGAATTATGATGCATTGAATAAATTAAGAAAAATTGGGTATGAATTTGAAAAGGAACACCCTTATGAAAAAGTAACATTAGAAACTTTTGATAATTTAAAAATACAAGGTTATTTGTTTAGACAAGAAAGCGATCGTTGGGTCATTATTATTCATGGCTACCAAGGGAGTGCAAGAAGTATGTTCCATCAAGCAAAAGCATTTTATGATAAAGGCTTTAATGTAATCACTTTTGATTGTCGAGGGCATGGTCAAAGTGAAGGAAGCTATATTGGTATGGGATATCATGATGCTAAAGATGTTAAAGGATGGATCGATTATATTATTAATGAAAACCAAAATGCGAAGATCGTGATTTATGGTGTGAGTATGGGTGGTGCCACAACGATGCTGACAACCGGACTTGATTTACCAAGCCAAGTTGTTTGTGCTGTAGAAGATTGTGGCTATACTTGTTTAAAAGATATTGCTTTATCGCAAATTAAGAAGATGTATGGTGTTTCTGGTTGTTTTTTAATTCCCGGAATTGATTTAGTAACACGTAAAGAAGCACATTATTCTTTAAAAGATGTGGATTGTATTGCTGCTTTGCAAAGATCTACGACACCAACTTTATTTATCCATGGACAAGAGGATGATTTTGTTCCTTTTGAAATGGTATTTGAATGCTATGAAGCATGTAATGCACCTAAAGAAATTATTACTGCTAGTCATGTAGGTCATGCTTTAGCAATTACAAAACCTTATTATTATTTGAAAATGTTTGAATTTATTGATAAATATTTATAAAAATAATAAAATTATGTTATACTAAGAAACAAGAAAGGGGAGAGATTATGAACTTTGTATTTATATCACCACAATTTCCAAAAACGTATTGGAACTTCTGTGATCGTTTAAAGAGAAGAGGAGTTAATGTTTTGGCAATTGGGGATACACCTTATTATGAATTAAGTGATCAATTGATTCAATCGGTTACAGAATATTATCGAGTAGATAATATGGAAGATTATGATCAAGTTTATCGTGCAATGGGCTTTTTCATTCATAAATATGGAAAAATCGATTGGTTGGAATCAAATAATGAATATTGGCTAGAAATGGATGCCAAATTACGTACAGATTTTAATATTAAAACCGGTATGCAAACCAATCATATTGATGAGTTTAAACATAAATC
>URQL01000012.1 GCA_900550005.1 uncultured Erysipelotrichaceae bacterium | reverse complement strand
TGGCAGAACCGCCTTGATAATCTTCATAAATCAAAGCTGGATCACAACATAATTGTCTAAGACGCATTAAATCTGCAAGAATCTTGATTTTATTATTCTTTACTTCTTGTTCACTTTGACTACCTAAGCTCATTTTTACCTTTGCAGCATAGTTATTATATAATTTCTTTTGTTCTCCTTCGATTGCTACAACTTGTAATTTTTCAATTTTATCTGGTAAATCTTTTAAAACATCTTTTTTAACTCTTCTTAAAATAAATGGTCCTACCATTTTTTGTAAACGCGTTGTTTGTTGTTCATTTTGATGTTTAACAATTTCATTTTCAAAGACTTTTTTAAATGTTGCATAAGGATACAAAAATCCAGGCATTAAAAAATCAAAGATTGACCAAAGCTCACTTAATCTATTTTCAATTGGTGTTCCTGTTAAAGCAAAACGATTTTCACTTTGAATTGCTTTTACTGCTTTTGCTTGTAAGGTTGTACTATTTTTAATATATTGTGCTTCATCTATGATTTCATAAGCAAAATGATGTTCTTGGTATAAAGCAACATCACGTTTTAATAAATCATAGGAAGTAATATAAATCGTATTTGCTTTTATTTTTTCTAATTTCTCTTTTCTTTCTTTTGTTGATCCAACAATAAGTTCAACCGTTAACTCTGGAGCAAATTTTTCAAATTCCTCTTTCCAGTTATAAACTAAAGAAGCCGGACTAACAATCATGCTTGGAAAAGCTGCTTCATTTTGTATGTAATAATCATATAAAAATGTAATCATTTGTAATGTTTTACCAAGTCCCATATCATCTGCTAAAATACCACCAAAATGATAATGATCCAATGTTTTTAACCATTGGAATCCTTTCTTTTGATAAGGTCTTAATACTTTACTAAATTTTTCAGGAACAACAAATTCACTATCATCAATTGTTTTAAAATCTCTAAGTAAATTACGAATATGTTGATCTCGATCATAATCGATCGCTTCATTTTCATTAAGTAATCGATCTAGATAAATGGCTCTAAAAGCTGGAATTTCTAATGTTTTCTTTCCAAGTTCTTTTAAATTTAAACTTTCAGATAAATTCGCTAACGTTTCAATGTTTTGATCATCTAAAGAAATAAAACCCCCATCTTTTAAACGATGATACTTTTTCTTTTGTTTATAACTTTTTAAAACATCTGTAATTTCCGCTAAATCCATTCCCTCAACATCAATATCCATTTTTAATAAATTCGATTCTAGACGTACACCAACTGTAATCTTAGGTGAATAATGAACACGTAACGATTTCAAGTTTTGATCAATGTAGACCTCTCCTAGCTGTTCAAACTTTAATAATCCTTCATTTAAAAAATCATAGACTTTTTCTTCTTCTTGTTCAGGAATAACCACTTTCCCATCATTGGGTGAAACAAAGAAATATTGACCAATTAAATTTAAAATCAAGATTTCTTTTTCTTGATCATGATAACCTGGATAATCTCTTTGATTAATTAAATCATAATTCTTTCCATCTACATTTACTTGTACATCAATAGTAATTGGCTTTAATTCATGATCTTTTAAATAATCTAAATAAAATTGATATTTAATTTCTGGTGGTAAATAATCTTCTTCATTGAAATCACGAATTTCAATGTTAAAATATTGTTTTAAAACAGGTAATACTTTTGCATAAAAACTACTCATATCTTCTTCTTCGATCATCATTTTATATCCAAAACGAGCCATTTGTCTTAAAAACGGAGATAATTGACGATGAAAATACGTATCACTACGATACAACACATGATTTTTAATAATATAGCTGTATTGTAACCCATAATAAAACTGAACTTCTTCTATTTGTAATTCAATCATTTCTTTTTGATCTTTTTTTATTTTAGATAAGCTCATTTCTAAATGAGGCATTGATTTTTTTAAAGTAATGCTCTTATATTCTTTAGGTTTTGCAACTAAGGTTTGATTTTCATACAAATCAAAAAAAGAATCGAGTGTTTGATAACTCAAATCAATAGTTTTAGTGATTTTAATTAAGTCTTTTGTATATTCATTATATTTATTTTTTATGTACTTAGGTGCTTCTTTAACAATCTGTTTAATTAAATAGTAGAGAGGTAAATCTTTTGCATAAATATCCTTTTCATCATGAATAAAAGTTAAATCTTTACCATACTCCATTTCTTCATAGTTATCAAAACGAGAGATGAAATCATATAAATTTTTAATAATATATTTTTTATCATAACCAATTTTAATTTCACATTTTAAATTTTCACCACTCAAATCGATAACTGGTTCAAGATGAACAGGTTGTTGTAAATCAATGTTTGCTAAAGAGAATTGTCCAATCATATTTCGAACTATAGGATGGGTATAAGTCAATGGATTTTCTTTAAAATAATCTAATAGATAAAGTAAAATAGCTGCACTATGCTCACATAATTCTTCCCCATGTAAATACCAATGACCAAAGCCGTTACAATCAACAGAGAATTGTCCAGATACACTTAATACGATATCACAACGTGTATACCCATAAGAGCGGGAATCATTCACTGCTGCAGAAATGAAATACGCATTTTCATAAAAGCATTCTGTATATCCGGTATTTATATCAAAAACACGTACAGCATCACGATGCTTACTTATTTTTTTTGCTTTCTTAAACGTATCATTATCACAATGCTCTTTAATCCATTTTTCATCAATAATCATCGTCTCATCCTTTCTTTTTCTTCTTTAATCATATCATGGAATAGAAATAAAAAAACAATGATTTTTTAAAAAACTATTGCATTACAAGGGCTTTCATATTATAATGAAATCAGATAAAGACATTGAGGTTTTTTCAAAAGTAAAAATAATAGAAATAAACATCAATGAGAATACCATTTAATAGATTTGCCTTTGATCTTACTAGGTTATCTAAATCATTGTTCACTAACAAATAGGCATTCTTCCTTAAATGAAAATTCTAAAGAGGTAGTTATACCTCTTTTCTTTTTACCTTTTCTAAGTCATATAAAGCAGGTCCTTCTTCGACTTGACCATGAGCATTAAATACCGATCCATGACAAGGACATACAAACGTATGTTCTTTTTCATTATAATGCAAAATACATCCTAAGTGTGTACATACAGGAACATACCCATAATAATGTCCATTTTCTTTATACACAGCAATCATTTGATCATTTAAAGTACATATTGTTCCTTCTTCGTCAGCTAAACTTTTTTTGTTGGTATCCAAAAATAGTCGATCATAAATTTCTCCCTTTAAAGTTTTACCGGTAAGCTTCATAAAAGAAGGAAAGGATGCTTTTAGAGTAATACGATGTGGATCAAATAGTTCTTGATAATGATTATCTTTTTCTTCAATTAAGTCTTTGATTAATAAACTACTTACTTTAGATAAAGTTGAACCCCATTTATTAAATCCTGTTGCAACAAAATAAGTTGAATCTTTTTTTGTATAATAACCAATCAGCGGTAACCCATCATGACTATAAGTATCTTGATTATACCAACTCATCATAATTTCTTGTCCTAAACGAAGTTCATCTTCACTAACATGCAAATTATATCCATCTACATTTTTACGACTATAAACTTGTTTGTCCTCTAATAATACAATTCTTCGATCAATTAAAGAAGTCATATAAAGTGGTAAGCGGGTTTGTTGTAATTTTAAAAAGTAAAGACCTTCTCTTTGAAAAACAGGGTAACGAGAAGCAACGATCAAATATTTTGCCTTGATCCAATAGCCATTGACTTTTACATAATGATACCCATCTTGTTTTTTATGATAAGTAGCCAAGCTATGTTCATAAATTTTCACATTTTTCAAACATTGAAGTAGCCCTTTAGAAAATAAAACAGGATCATACGTAGCCAAAGGATAAAGTGAAATTTGATTATTCATATAATGAATATGTTTTTTATCCTTTAATAATTCATAAACTTGTTTTAACCGATCTATTTCATGAATGGAATAAAAATAGTGAGTATTAATTTGTAAATCACAATCAATATGTTCATCTTTAATCATTTCTAATATCTTTTTATAAGCTTCGATATTTGCTTTAAAATAAAGTAATGCCGTTTTCTCTCCAAAGTTTTGAAGCAAAGCAGCCATAGTTTTAGGATGAAAATAAGACAATTTTCCAGTCATATGTCCTGAACTATGAGACATTATTTCATCTCTTTCCACAAGTAGAATAGAGTAAGGTAAAGATTTTAAATCATAAGCACATTCTAATCCAGTAAGTCCTCCACCAATGATTAAAATATCGACTTCTTGATTTTGATCAATAGTTGGATATTTGGGTAATTTTGTCTTTTGTTGATAGTATGATTTTTTCATAGGCCCTCCTTGTTTGAAGTATAGTCAATAAAAAAAAGATTCAAACAAATGTTTGAATCTAATCTTGTTTCAATTTAATTTCATCATTTAAAACTAAAACATTTTTATCCATTTCACTCCATCTAGGCCAAGCTGGTAAATCTAAATGATTTGGATCTCCTTTTTTAATAAATTCACTCCAATACGTTACCATTTTATTAGATAAAATTTCATCTTTTTGATCAAATGGTCGCCAAGCTCTTTTTAATGTACCAAATTCATACCAAAGTTCACCTGAATGGAATGCACCAGAATCATCTCCAGGTAAATCTTTTTCAAAATAGTAAACATAAACCGGTTGAGTGTGTAAATAACTTTGTAAATATGCAAAGCCATAAGTAGACGCGGCAATTTTTAATGCAATATCCTTAGAAAATAATTCATCTTTCGTTGAACCAATCATATAAGGAATATCATGGAATTTACCTTCTTCTAGAAGTTCATCACAACTTTTTGTAAGTAAATCCCCATCGATATTTGGTCCTAAAACTTCAATTGGATTTAATTTATGTTCATTCATATAGTCATAAAAATCATGGATCAATACTTTATAAGGTGTTGCTTTTAATTCTTCTAATGACGTATATCCTAAATCAGCAACCATCTTTTCAACAATTGCACTTTGTTTTTCTTGTGTTAATTCTTGACAAATACTTTGTGTACCGGCTGCACTTTGCATAATTGCTTTAGAGAATAATCCTTTTGTTTTATCTGTTGAACAAATAATTTGTACACTACGACTTCCAGCGGATTGTCCCATAATGGTAATGTTATTAGGATCACCACCAAAAGCTTCGATATGATCATGAACAAATTGAATAGCTGCAATTTGATCATAAATACCAAAGTTCCCTGTTTGACCTTCTTTTTGTAACCAAGGATGAGATAAGAATCCTAAAATACCTAAACGATAATTGATCGTTACAAGAATAACTCCTTTTTTACAAAAGGCTTCTCCATCAAATTCTTTTTCATGACCATAGCCACCTGTAAAAGCACCACCATGGATCCATAATAAGACTGGTAAATGATTTGTATTTGTTTTAGCTGGTGTCCAAATATTTAAATATAAACAATCTTCAGACATTGCTTCTTGATGATCAAAAAATTCTTTTTGATAGAATGAACCAATTTCATGCCTAGATTGACAACTGATTGGTCCAAAAGTATCCGCAATATATTTACCTTTAAAAGGTTCTAAAGGTTGAGGTTTTTGCCAACGCAAATCTCCGACTGGAGCTTTAGCATAAGGCACACCTTTAAATACCGTATATTGAGGATGATCATCTTCTATTCCAACAAATGTCCCTAATTTTGTTTTTGCTTCAATTAATGCCATACCTATTCCTTCTTTCATCTATTATTATATCACTATGAAATAAATAAGACTAATATAAAGCTCAAAAAAACACAACTATTTTGCAGCATTTTCTTTAAGTAAATCTCTAATTTCTGTAAGTAATAATTCTTCTTTAGATACTTTTTCTTCCTCTTCTTGTTCTTCTTCTACTTTGCGTTGACTCATAATTTTATTAATGACTTTAAGCATACAAAAGATACTAAAAGCCACAATTAAGAAACTAATGATGGCATTTAAAAAGTTACCATAATTAATGGTTGCATCAGCAATTGTGATTTTTAGATTTTCAAAGTTTGTACTTCCTGTAAGAGCAGAAATAATTGGTGTAAAGATATCTGCTACTAATGAATTAACAATAGCTGTAAATGCACTCCCCATAACCACCCCAACTGCCATATCTAATACGTTTCCTCTCATGGCAAATTGTTTAAATTCTTCTAAGAATTTTTTCATGATTTCAACCCCTTTTCATCATTATTTTATTCTATTTTTATACTTTTTTAAAGAAAATTAAACTTTTTAATAAAAAAATGGTATACTACATAAAAAGGAGGCGATAAAATGAATACAATTTATCTTGCCGGAGGATGCTTTTGGGGAATGCAAAAATATTTTGATCAATTTGACGGTGTAATCAATACCGTTGTTGGTTATGCCAATGGACACACTGCTAATCCAACTTATGAAGAAGTGAAATCACAAAAAAGTGGACACGCAGAAACTTTAAAAATTGATTATGATGAAACAAAAATTTCTCTTACTGATTTATTAGAAGCCTTATTTGTAGTTATTGATCCTACAAGCTTAAATAAACAAGGAGAAGATGAAGGAATTTCTTATCGTACAGGTATTTACTATACAGATTTAAATGAATATCCAATCATTCAAGATTTTATAGCAAATAAACAAAAAGATTACGATCAACCAATTGTAGTTGAAGTAAAAGCAATGCATAATTTCTATTTAGCTGAAGAATATCATCAAAAATATTTAGAAAAAAATCCTGATGGCTATTGCCATATTGATGGATGTTTCTTTCATCTAAATGATAAATAAGGTGGTCAATCCATCTTTTTTTATATCATTTTATAAGGTTTTATGTTAAACTGTAAAACGGAATTGGAGTGATAAAATGGACAATTTTTGGTATGAATTAAAACATGTATGTAAACAAACAGGTGCACGTTATGGTATTTTACACACTCCTCATGGAGATGTGGAAACACCGATGTTTATGCCTGTTGGAACTTTAGCAACCGTGAAAGGAATTTCACCTGAACAATTAAAAGAAATGAACAGTGGTGTTATTCTTTCAAATACGTATCATTTATGGTTAAGACCAGGAGAAGATGTAGTAGAAAAAGCAGGAGGACTTCATAAATTTATGAATTATGATCGTCCTATTCTAACAGATAGTGGTGGATTTCAAGTTTTCTCATTAGGTAAAACAAGAAAAATTGAAGAAGAAGGCGTTACTTTTAAAAGTATTATTGATGGTAAAAAACTTTTCTTATCACCAGAAAAAGCCATTGATATTCAAAACAAATTAGGTGCAGACATTATCATGTCATTTGATGAATGTGCTCCTTATCCTTGTACTTATGACTACATGAAAAAAAGTGTAGAAAGAACTTTACGTTGGGCTAAACGTGGTCAAGATGCTCATGCAAGAAAAAACGATCAAGCTCTATTTGGTATCGTTCAAGGTGGAGAATATTCTGATTTAAGAGAAATGTGTGCAAAAGAACTTGTGAAAATGGATTTCCCAGGTTATTCGATCGGTGGAACAAGTGTAGGAGAACCTAAAGAAGTCATGTATAAAATGATTGATGATGCAATTCAATGGTTACCTGAAGATAAACCACGTTACTTAATGGGAGTAGGAAACCCAATTGACTTAATTGAAGGCGCAATGCGTGGAGTGGATATGTTTGATTGCGTATTACCTACTCGTGTCGCAAGACATGGTGCCTTAATGACAAGTCATGGAAGAGTCAATATTAATAATGAAAAATATAAATATGATTTTACCCCATTGGATGAAGATTGTGATTGTTATACATGTAAAAATTATACAAAAGCTTATCTAAGACACCTACACAAATCAGAAGAATTATTCGGTAAAAACTTATTATCGATCCATAATGTACGTTTCTTATTAAAACTTAGTGAAGACATTCGTGAAGCAATTAAAAATGATCGTCTAGCTGATTTCAAAGAAGAATTCTTAGAACGTTATGGTAGAGATGTATACGAAAGGGCATTTTAATATGGAAGAACTTAAACTTAGTGATTTTGATTTTGACTTACCAGAAGAATTAATTGCACAAACACCTTTAGACAAAAGAGATACTTCTAAACTCCTTGTCTTACATAAAAATACAGGTGAAATCGATCATCGTCATTTTTATGATATTGTTGATTACTTACATGAAGGCGATATTTTAGTAAGAAATAACACTAAAGTCATTCCAGCACGTCTTTTTGGAACTAAAGAAGAAACAAATGGACATGTTGAAGTGTTACTATTAAAAGAACTTAAAAACAATACATGGGAATGCTTAGTTGGAAATGCCCGTATCGTTAAAATGGGAACTATCATTACTTTTGGTGACGGTCGTTTAAAAGCAAAATGTATTGAAATCAAAGATGAAGGTATCCGTGTATTTGAAATGATTTATACAGGAATTTTCTATGAAATCTTAGATCAATTAGGAACAATGCCTTTACCACCTTACATTAAAGAAAAATTAAAAGATCCAGATCGTTATCAAACTGTTTACGCTAAAATTGAAGGAAGTGCTGCAGCCCCTACTGCAGGTCTACACTTTACTGATGAAATCATCGAAAAAATCAAAGCCAAAGGTGTACAAATCGTAGATGTAACATTACACGTTGGACTTGGTACATTTAGACCAGTTAAAGTAGAAAATGTATTCGAACATCATATGCATAGCGAATTTTATATGGTATCTAAGGAAGCTGCAGATATCTTAAACCAAGCTAAAGCAAATCATCAACGTATCATTAGTGTTGGAACAACTTCTACTCGTGTACTTGAATCAAACTTCACAAAATACGGATGTTTTAAAGAAACAAATGAAAATACAGACATTTTCATTTACCCTGGTTATCAATATAAAGCCATTGATGCATTAATTACAAACTTTCACTTACCTAAATCAACATTGCTGATGTTAATTAGTGCATTAGCAGGAAAAGATTTAATATTTAAAGCTTACCATGAAGCAATAGAAAGAAAATATCGCTTCTTCTCATTTGGCGATAGTATGTTTATTGATAATGAATAAACGTAACTTTGATTTATTATTAAAAGAAGAACTTAAAAAAATAGAAGGTACAACACCTTCTTTATTACTTCATGTATGTTGTGGGCCATGTAGTTCTAATGTTTTAAAAGAACTCTGCACTCACTTTAATATTACAATCTACTATTCAAATTCAAATATTTATCCGGATACAGAATACGATCGTCGCTACAACGAACTTTGCGATTTTGTAGAAAGATTCAATCAAGATAACCAAACTACGATTCAAGTTATTGAAGATCCATATAAACCTCTAGAATACTTAAATCACCTAATGCCTTTAAAAGATGAAAAAGAAGGTGGACTAAGATGTAAACTTTGCTATAACTTACGAATGGCTAAAGCTTACGACTATGCTAGAAAAAATAACTTTGATTATTGGACAACCGTACTTAGCGTTTCTCCTCATAAAAACAGTCAATGGATCAATGAAATCGGTGAAAGAAAAGACCAAACAAAAACAAAATTCTTATATGCCGATTTCAAAAAGAATGATGGTTATAAAAAATCAGTAGCTGAGGCAGCTAAATATAATCTATACCGCCAAAACTACTGTGGATGCCTTTATTCTTATGAAGATATGCTTGAAAGAGAAAAAAGAAAAGTTCAAGAAAACAATCAAGAGATTTCACTCTAAAATGAAATCTCTTTTTTATTTCCTCTATTTTTTTCACTAATTAAGTATTAAAAAAGGCTTCCTAATAGGAAACCTCACTAGCAACTATAAATCTACACCATAATCACTAACGATAACTTGTCCTGTAATAGGAGCAGAATCATCACTAGCTAAGAATAAAGCAATTTTTGCTACATCTAATGGACTACATGGTTGGAGTGATAAGTCACTATGTGCACGCATAGCACCCATCATATTTAAATCCATTGTTTCTGGCGTAAGTCCTGCTGCCATATCTGTTGTGATACTTCCTGGACAAATAACATTACAACGGATTTTGTCTTTAGCAAAACGCATTGCAGCATGTTTTGTTACGCCAATAATAGCTACTTTAGTTGATACATAAACTGCACCACCAGCTCCATATTGACCAGCGACACTTGAAATATTAACAATAGAAGCACCACTTGTCATCACTTTTAATGCTTCAGACATACAATACATTGTCCCTTTTTGGTTAATATCAATAACTCTGTTTAAATCATCATAATCAATACGATCAATAGCATTTAATCCTTTATCTAAGACACCTGCATTATTAACTAAGATATCTAATTTACCATAAGTTTTAACTGTTTTATTAATTAAATTTTTAACATCATCAATTGAAGAGATATCTGTAGGTACACATAATACTGTTCCTCCTGCTGCTTCAATTTCTTTAGCTACTTCTTCTAGGACTTGTTGACGTCTTGCGGAAATAACCACTTTTGCCCCTTCACTGGCAAATAATTTTGCCATTTCTTTTCCTACACCAGCATTACCACCAGTAATAATTGCGACTTTATTATCTAATTTTCCCATAATTTAATCCTCCTAAGTGAATTATATCACATGTAAGCCCTTTATCACAGTTAATAATTCGCATATTACAAAAAAAAATATTGTTTTTCAGTAATAGAAACTTATATATTAAAATTAGTTTTTTATTAACAATTAGGGAGAACACTTATACACAAACAGAAAAAGACACGTTCAAATCCACATTTTATTAATTTTATCCTATTATTTTTGATCATCACGTTATCCATCTCTGTCTACACTTTTATTTTACAAAAAAACTTTAGTCATAATACTTTAGAAGCTACGATTGAAAGAAATATTCAATGTTCTGAAGCCATTCACCAACTTGTATCCGAAGTCTTTAATCAAGAAGACTTTACCAAGCTGGATTCTATAGATAATATATCGACAAATCGTTATAAAGAATTACAAAATACATTAAATCGTTTACGTACTTTAAATTCTACCCGTTACCTTTATACTGCTACAAGAAATGATGAAGGAAAACTCATTTATGTCGTAGATGGTTTAGATTTAGATGCCACAGATTTTGCTTATCCAGGAAGTTATATTGAAGATAAAATGATTCCTTACATTTCTACTGCTTTAGAGGGTGAAACAATCTATTCCCAAGATATTATTGATACGACATGGGGACATATCTTTACTGCTTGTTATCCTATAAGAGATGATAATACAAATGAAATTATTGGTGCACTTTGTTTGGAAATGGATATGGAATCCTCCTATCGATTTATCGCTAAAAATAATAAAGCCACACTTTTATCTGCTTCTACCGCTATTTTTGTAAGTATTATTCTTGCATTCTATTGCTATATCCATTCAAAAAAACTAAGAGATAATGAAGAAAAGTAAGAAAATTCGACGATCCTAAAAAGCAAGTATTCCAATTATTGCTATGACCGCAAATGCTTTTAGTGAAGATAAACAAAAAGCATTAGAATCAGGTATGAATGAACATGTCGCTAAACCAATTGATATGAATACCTTAATCCCAATACTTATTAAATACACGCAAAAGCTATAGCCAATCGACTATAGCTTTTTAATTATTTATTTTACTTTTCCAACAAAACTAAATGTGAAAATATGACGATCTTTAGATAAACGATATTCATCATGAACACGTGCTCCCCAAGTATTGTCTCCAGCAACACCCATTTGTTGTTCATTTACTCTTACAACAGTTTGATAAGGTAAAGGTAATTCATATGCATGTTTTGCACTTTCGATTTCAATCGGTGTATAAGGCAAAGCACTAAATTCCATTTGATCACTTTCAAAGTGTAATCCAATGTTATCTTTATTCATAATATCAAAATAACGCACATTCGTTCTATTACCACATTCTTGAGGCATTAGATAAGGTGTAAAATTATCATAGATATTGTAGTCATAAATACCTAGTAATGCCCCTTTATTACGATCTTGATAATTTTCTTCTGGACCATAGCCATAGAATTCTACTTGATCTTGTTCTAATGGTAAAGTAAACATCATACCAAATTCAGGCATTTCAATTTGATCTTGATCTGGTGTGCAATCCATAGTGACTTCTACCTTACCTGTACCATCAACATGATAATTTACTTTTAAAGTTGTTTCTTTGATTCCTGGTAATGTATATTCATAACAAACATCAACAGATAATTTATCTTCAGCCATTTTTGCATATTTAAAAGTTATTTTTTGATAAAGACTTGCAATAAACCAATTACCATAACGATAACCATATTGGTTAGCTGTGTCATTTTGATTAGATGGTCGATAGAAATTTGGTTTTGGCACTGATTTTAATAAAGATTGGCCTAAATAATTGTATTCTTCAATTCCACCATGAATTTTAGAAAAGATAATATTGAAATCAACACCGATAACTCCAACATCAGCAAAATCATCTGTGATTTTTAGGATTGGTGTTGTTGAAGTTTTTTCTACTTTTTCACAAGGATAAACATATTGTTCATAAGCAACTACATGATCTTTTGGTGTAGCTAATCCTTCTTCTAAAGTAGAATAGAATACTTGTAAACAATATTCATGTTCTTGATCTAATGGAGTAAATGGGTTATGGATCTTTGTTGTATCCCCTGGATTTAAGTAAATGATTTTATCTATTGCTTCAATTTCTTTACCATCTTTTAAAATAATGATATGCGTTACAAATTCATCGAGGTTTGTAAATAGATAACGGTTTGTAATCGTTATATTTTGTTCATCAATCACTGTATCAATACTTTGATAGTTATAAAATACTTCTTGCATTTTAGGAGTTAAATCACGATTAGCAAATACGATACCATTACCACAAAAATCGTAATCACTAGGACGTTCATTAAAATCGCCACCGTAAGCATAATATTCATTATTATAACGATCTTTTGTATAAATCGCTTGATCAACAAAATCCCAAATAAATCCACCTTGATATTTGTCGTATTTCTTTGTTAAATCGGTGTATTTATGCATTGCTCCATTGGAATTTCCCATCGCATGTGTATATTCACATAAGATAAATGGTTTTTCTGGATGTTCTTGAATAAAAGCTTCTACTTCACTAGCAGGTGTATACATTTGACTTTCCATATCACTTGTATCATTATAACGGCGATCTCTAGCAATTCCTTCGTAATGAACTAAACGTGTACCATCATGTTCTCTAAAGTATTCTGACATTAAATAAATGTCTTTACCTCCATGAGATTCATTACCACAAGACCAAATAATAATACTTGGATGGTTTTTATCTCTTTGCATCATCGAATTAGCTCGATCTAAAACAGCACCTAACCATTCTGGATGATCATTTGGTAAAATTAAAGATTCATCATAGAAATCACACCATGTTCCATGTGTTTCTAAGTTCGTTTCATCAATAACATAAATTCCATATTCATCGCATAGCTTATAGAAATAAGAACTATTTGGATAATGTGATGTACGAATCGCATTAATGTTATTTTGTTTAATAATCAAAATATCTTCTAATATTTCTTCTTTTGTTACTGCACGTCCATGTTTAGCACTAAATTCATGACGGTTAACGCCATTAAAGACAATACGCTTACCATTGATACACATAATACCATCTTTCATGGCAAATGTTCTAAATCCTACTTTTTGGTAAATCATTTCAATGATTTGTCCTTCTTTTTCAATCGTTAAAACAAGTGTATAAAGATAAGGTGATTCTGCTGACCATAAATAAGGTTGATCAACATCTAAACCAATATGAATATGATTTTCAATAGAATAATCTTTATTTAAAACTTCTTCTTGATCTTCATCAAATAATTGTAAATGAATAGTTCCATCTAAATCCCCTTTAACAAGCATTTGAACATCTAAAGAAGCTTTATCGAAAGGTTCATCCATCAATGTTTTAATAAAAATATCTTGAATATGTGTAGTAGGAATCGTTAGTAATTCAACATCTCTAAAAATTCCAGAGAAACGCCAGAAGTCTTGATCTTCTAACCAACTACCACTACTATGTTTATAAACTTGTACTGCAATTTTATTTACCCCATCTTCAATATTATGTGTAATATCAAATGTAGCTGGTGTAAAGCTGTCTTCACTATAGCCTACAAATTCACCGTTGACCCACAAAGCAAATGCCGATTCTACACCATGGAATTTAATGTAAACAGGTTTCCCTTTAAAATTTTTTGGAATTTCTACATATTTTTTGTTGTTTCTTGCATATTTTGTAACTTTTGTTATGTTTAATTCAGCAAGATATACTCTTCTAGTTATGTCCAAGGATACTTAATATTAACATACATTGGATCACCGTAGCCTTGCATTTGAATATGACCAGGTACTTTAATATTATCAAAATCTTTACAATCATAATCCCTAGCTTCAAATCCTTGAATCGTTTCTTTTAAATTTTTAGCGTAATGGAATTTCCATACCCCATTTAAAGAATAAACAAAAGAACTTTCATCTCTAAGCATTTCTTCTTTGTTTGCATAATAACTATGATCTGAACAAGCTTCTTCTCTGTTAATTTCATAGCATTCTGGATCTTTGATCCATTCTTGATTAAATTTCATTCTTTATTCCTCCCCTATTTTTATTGATGTTGTAAAATGTAATCTTTATACCAATAGTAAGATGCCTTTGGTTTTCTTACTAATCCATTTTCAAAATCAACTGCAACTAAACCATATCTCTTTTCACATCCATTTTTCCATGAATACAAATCAAATGTTGACCAGGCATAATAACCTCTAACATCTACGCCTTCTTGTTTTGCTTTTAAAATATAATCTAAATGTTGTTTCATAAAATCAATGCGATAATCATCTTGTACTTGATTCCCACTCACATCTTCATAAACACCTACGCCATTTTCTGTAATATAAATAGGTAAGTGATATCTGCTCCATACATCATGTAATCCTTCATATAACCCTACTGGATAAATTTCTGTATCCCATTGTGTTTTTACTGTATTTGGATCATTGACTTGTTCAAACCAATTTTTAACGATCGTTTTACTTGTTCCTTTTCCTGCTTTTCCACTATTATTAACAATTAATGTTGTTTCACCTGTTGTATAAGGTTTAATTAAGGTTCTTGAATAATAATTTAAGCCAATAAAATCGACCGTATTTTCTTTAATTATTTTTAGTTTATCCTCACTCATATAAGAAATGTCATAATCTTGAGCTAATTTTCCTAACATATCAATAGGGATTTCTCCTTTAGCTGCAGTGTCAAGTACCCAATTATTACAATAATTGTCTGCATAACGCATGGCAATTCTCGTTTCAACGCTTTGATCTACACCATTTACTGGTGTAAAACTATGCACGATTCCAATATTTCCTGGGTAATTTCCTTCTTTAAAAACTTGAATAGCTAAACTTGAAGCATACATAACATGAAAAGCACCTAAAATTGTTTCTTTTACATTATGATGTTCTGGTGGATAATTACCTATAAAATAGCCGTTGAAAATAAACCATCTCGGTTCATTAAACGTAACCCAAATATCCACTAGATTGCTAAATGCATCAAAACATACCTTTGCATAACGCTTATAAGCATAACATGTCTGCTCATTTAACCAACCACCTTGTGCTTGTAAATATTGTGGTAAATCCCAATGATACAATGTTACATTAGGGACAATTTCTAACTTTTTGCAAATCGTAAGAACATAACGATAAAAATCGATTCCTTTTTGATTTATTTCTTCTTTTTCATTTAAAATACGTGGCCAAGATAATGAAAAACGAAATGAATTTTGTCCCCCATCTTTAAGTTGTTTTAAATCATCCTCTACACGATGATAGAAATCACTTGCAACATCACCATTTTCCAAATTTTTTTCATGTAAATAATGATCCCACATACTTTCTATTTTATTGTCTTCTTGCCATGCTCCTTCACATTGATAAGAAGCTGTAGCAGAGCCCCATAAAAATTTATTCATAACTCTTCCTCCTGCCTACTATTATAACAGTTTTTATTCTAAAGCGCTTTACTTTTACATCAATTTAATCTATTTTAAATATATAGGAGTTGATTTAATGAATAAAATAGATGAATATTCTTATCGTTGTGGAATCATGGATTGTTTTAATGAAATGGTAAAAGCAGGGTTTAAACGTATCGCCTTAGCCCACCCTTTTAAAAGCAAAGAAGAACGTGATGAATACTTAGATTTTGTAAAACAAATTACTACAAAATATCATACTCATTATTATTTAGATGATGATCCTTTACTCACTGATTTATTTGCTTTACATCTTAATAAAGATACTTACAATATTATCTTCTATAAAAACCCAAAAGATATTGAAGAATATTGTTATTTAAAAGAATTAAAAAAACAAGCATTCAAAGATGGTAATTATTCTAACTTGCGTCATGGTATTGCCTATCGTTTTGGTAAACTTTTATCTTATCCTGATGATACCATTGAAGAATACATTGCTTCTAACAATGAAAAAGAGTAATTAAAAACGAGGTTTCCACACCTCGTTTTCCTTTTGTAGTAATCCGCTACAACTTTTTCATTTGTTTCTAACTATACCACAATTTAGTAAAAAGATTACCTTTTTATTAAATTTATTCCTATTTATATTAGAGTGCTTTTTTAGGACAATGTTTTGAACATTCAAAACATAAGATACATTCTGTGCCATTTTTTCTTTTTCTTGAATCATCTAACATATCCACATTCATTGGACATACTTTTCTACATTTTCCACATTGAATACATTTACTATGATCACATTTTACACGTATTAAAGAAAAGTAACTCATAGGTTTTAAAAAAACAGTGATAGGACAAACATATTTACAAAAAGCTCGGTTGTCTTTAAATAATATAGCTAAGAGAATACCTATTCCATAATATAAAAGATTACCTACAATAAACGCATAAAACAAGATTTGTTCTTTATTTTGAATTTGTAAAATAAAGAGTAATGATACAAAAATGAGTGAAGCAATAAAAGTAAGATAACGGATCCAACCTAACTTTTTTCTTGGTTGCTTTGGTATTTTATAAGGAAGCAAATCAAATATCATCGCACTCCAACAAGCATAACCACACCAACCTCTACCAAAAATTAAGGGACCAAAGATTTTTGCGACAATATAATGAATTGTTGCTGCTTCAAATACACCATTAAACAAATAATACCAAAAACCTTCAATTTGCATATTTTCCTGACAAATAATTCCTAGATAAACAAGCATATAAGTCCCTACTAAAAGTTGGGATACCCTTCTAGCATGTTTATAATCTTTTAAAAATAAGAAAATACCTAATGCAAGTGATACACCAATATAACTAAAATTAAACAAATAAAAAATATTGTCTTTACTAAACCATAAACTAATTGCAATACTTTCAAAAATAACAAGCATTCCTAAAGGGATAAAATATTCTCTCTTCTTCATTCCATTCACCTGATTTCTTTATAAAAATTATAAAATGAATAAACAAGACTAGCAAGAAAAAACACTTCTAATCATTAGAGATGCTTGGATAAGTTTTATTTCTTAATACAAAACTGATTATCACTAACAAGGCATAAGTAACTGTACAAATGAAATATGGATTCATCATTTCTACATCATGGAAATGGAAACCAACAGTTACATCAATGTAATAGCTTGATAAAAATACCCTTGCTTGTGTACAAGCCATTAATAAAGTTGAAGCTTTAGGGACACTTCCTTCGTCACAAAATAATCCTGCATAAACTTATTAAGAAGAGGACATAGTAATAAACCCCATACCTGATAAGAACGCACCAATACCAATTAAAACAATATTTCTTGTATATAAAACAAGTAAATACATTTTTTGAATTGTTCACATAAAAAAGAAGCGATCACTCGCTTCTTCACTCGCTTCTTTTACTCTTCTAAATAACATTTAACATTAGGATTATTCTCAATTGTTTTAAATAAGATAGCTCCAATTAATAATACACCAAATTCACCAATAGCTACATAGATAGCATTGATTAAAAATGGAATACCAAATGCCAAGTGAAGTTCAAATCCTACAATAACTCCTGTAATTAAAGCACCCAATACAGAAGCAATATAACGATTATTCACTTTATTCATTGTAATTACAACAACTAAGGTACTAAATGTACCAAAAACCATATCCATCCATCCTAAAGAAGATGGAATATTTGCTAAAAAACATCCAATAACTAAGCCTGGTATATACTTTCTATTATAAAATGCTAGAAAAACCATTACTTCGGAAATTCTAAATTGGACTTCTGAGTAAGCAAGGGGTGCAATTGCAAGTGTTAGAACAGCATATATACAGGCGATAATTGCATTTAATGCAATTTCTTTCGTATCTAACTTCATCTAAATACGTCCTTTCTATAAA
>URQL01000011.1 GCA_900550005.1 uncultured Erysipelotrichaceae bacterium | reverse complement strand
GTAAAACAAAAAATCCCCGGAAACTCAACGCCCCCGGGGATCCAATTACCTTTATTATAAAAAAATGATATTAGATATTTATGGAATAATCTCATAAAATATATGTGAAAATAAAAACAAGGAGGAAGACAAATGCTTAAAAAAATGTTTGAACCTATTCAAATAGGACCTATGCGTGTTAACAATCGTTTCGTTGTACCACCAATGTCAAACAACTTTGCAATTGCTTCAGGGGAACTTAGTGAACGTTCTATGTATTATTATCGTGAACGTGCAAAAGGTGGTTTTGGACTTATTACTGTAGAAGCTACAGTTATTGATCCAACAGCTAAAGGTGGACCTAGAAAGCATTGTTTATATGACGATTCACAAATTGGAGCACTAAAAAAAGTAGTTGATGAATGTCATACATATGGATCTAAAGTTATGGTTCAGTTACAACAAGCAGGACCAGAAGGTAGTGCAAAAGCTGCTGGTTATCCATTAAAATCTGCTTCAAGAATTCAAGCAAGTTTTTCAAAAGATATTCCTTTAGAAATGACAACAAAACAAATTTATGAATTAGTTGAATTATATGGGGATGCTGCTTTAAGAGCAAAAAAAGCAGGTGTAGATGCTGTAGAAGTACATATGGCTCATGGTTATTTGGTATCTAGTTTTATTTCGCCACAAACCAATAAAAGAATGGATGAATTTGGTGGATGTTTTGAAAATAGAATGAGATTACCAAGATTAATTATTGAAAATATTCATCGTAAAGTAGGACATAACATTGCTGTATTAGCTCGTATTAATAGCTGTGATGAAACTTTAGGAGGAATCACTGTTGAAGATGCTATGGCTGTCGCAAGTTATTTAGAAGCATGTGGTATTGATGGAATTGATGTTAGTCGAAGCATCCATTTAAAAGATGAATATATGTGGGCGCCTACAATGATTCATCAAGGATTTAATTTGGATCATGTTAAACATATTAAAGATGTTGTTGACATTCCAGTTATTACAGTTGGACGTTATAACGATCCATTTTTACCAGAATTAGTTATGAAAAAAGGTTATGCTGATATGATTGCAATGGGTAGACAATCTATTGCTGATCCACATTTTCCAAATAAAGCAGCAGCTAATCAATACGATGAAATTACACCTTGTATTGCTTGTTTACAAGGATGTGTTGGAAATATGTTTGTTGGAAAACCAATTGAATGTTTAGTTAATCCATTTGTAGGATATGAAGAACATTTAACTGAAAAAACAACAGAAAGCAAAAAAATTATGGTTGTAGGTGGCGGAGTT
Source organism: uncultured Erysipelotrichaceae bacterium (assembly GCA_900550005.1). Classification (GTDB taxonomy): domain Bacteria; phylum Bacillota_I; class Bacilli_A; order Erysipelotrichales; family Coprobacillaceae; genus Beduini. Next base: position 17,774 of record URQL01000011.1, on the reverse strand, counting down.
GGAGGAATGTACGCTGCTTATCAATTAGCTAGAAAAGGACATCAAGTTGATTTATACGAAGCATCAGATGTTTTAGGCGGACAAATGCGTTTAGCAGCTGTGCCTCCTGGAAAAGGCGATATTACACAAATGGTTCGTAATGAAATCACTTTATGTAATAAGTACGAAGTTAAAGTTCATTTAAATACTTTGGTAGATAATCAAAAAGTTAAAAATGAACAACCTGATGTACTTATTGTTGCTACAGGAGCAAAACCATTAAGACCAAATATCAAAGGAATTGAAAACACAATTAATGCGATCGATGTCTTAGATGGAAAAGTTCAATGTGGTAAAAAAACACTTGTTATTGGTGGTGGATTAGTTGGTTGTGAAACTGCTGATTTCTTAGGAGAAAGAGGATTTGAAGTAGCTGTTGTTGAAGGAAGAGAAGACATCGCTATGGATATTATTTCAGAACATAAAATTTATTTATTAAAGAGTTTCAAGGAAAACAACATCCAAGTACATACAAATTCAATGGTAAAAGAAATCAAAGAAGATGGAATTATTGTTGATCATCAAGGACAAGAAGAAACTTTATCAGGATTTGATAGCATTGTTTTAGCATTAGGTTCTGCGTCTTACCAACCATTTGAAGAAAATTTAGTTAAAGAACAATATGTTTTAGGAGATGCAACTAAAGCTAGAAGAGCTATTGATGCTCTTCGTGAAGCTAGAGAATTGGTTATTAAAATTTAGGGGGAAATTTAAGTATGCAAAGAAGAAAAGTGGTATTCACTGCAGCATTTATTATCATCTTTTGTTGTAGTGCATCAGCAGCTTTCAGTGTTTTTTCAAAACCATTACAAGCTGCAACAGGAGGAAGTGCTTCTCAAGTAGCATTAACTCTTACAATTTATCAAACATTCATGGCATTATTTGGTATCTTATCAGGAAAAATCGTCGATAAAAGTGGACCTAAAAAATTAATGTTTATCGGTGGTATCGTATTCGGTTTAGGATGGGCATTAACTGCATTTGCTTCATCAATTCCAATGTTATATTTAACAACAGGTTTAATTGCTGGAGCTGGAAATGGTTTACTTTATAACCCATCATTAAACTTAGCTTTAAAATGGTTCCCAGAAAAAAAAGGAACAATGTCAGGTTTATTATTAGCATCAGCTAGTGTTGGTCCATTAGCTTTATCAAAAATTGGTGCTATTTTATGTGAAGCAATGGGAACAAAAGGTTTTGTTTACATTGGTGTTGCTTATTTAGTAATTGTATGTATTGCTTCATTCTTTGTTGAAGTACCTGATCCGGATTGGAGACCAGATGGATTTGTTGCTACAACAGCTACAAACAATCAAACTGTAAAAGATGTTACACCAGGAGAAATGGTTAAAACTACAAAATTCTGGGTAATGTTAATCTTATTTGCTTTATCTTGTACAGCAGGAATTATGATGATTGGTTCTTTATCAACAATCGTTCAAACTCAATTAGGTGTTAGTCCAATTACAGCAAGTAACTTTGTTGCTATTAACTGTATCGCTAACTTATGTGGTCGTTTAATTATTGGTAAATTCTGTGATAAAGTTGGGGAAGCCAAAACATTAATTGCTATCTTAATTATTACAGCTTGTTCATTATTAGGAATGAGATTAAGCTGTAATAATTAAGATAGCAATTAATGTTTACAATTTGCTTAATTTTATTAGGTGGAGCATTCGGAGGAGTACTTGTAGTATATCCACCATTAACTGCTAAAAACTTTGGTATGAAAAATCAAGGTATGAACTATGGTATCATGTTCTTTGCTTATGCAATCGGATCATTATTTGGACCACAAATTGCTGCTAAATTCGTAGATAATACAGCTGGAGTTATGGCTTATGGCCAAGTTTATTTAGTTGCTATTGGAGTAGCTGCAATTGGTTTAGTATTTAACTTTATCTTAATGAATATGACAAAAGGAGAAAATTAATTATGGAATACATCAAAATTAAAGGATTAGATAAACCCGTATCAAGATTAATTATGGGAACTGCATGGTTCAATGTAGAATACGAAGAAGAAATCTTCAAAATGTTAGATTTATATGTAGAACAAGGTGGGACTGTTATTGATACAGGTCGTTTCTATGGTGCTAATTACCAAGGACAACATGCTTGTGAATCTGAAAGAATTCTAAAAAAATGGTTTGATAGTAGAAACAATCGTGATAAATTAGTTATTATGGATAAAGCTTGCCACCCAATCATTACACCAGATGGAGCACACCATCCTGATTACTGGCGTGTAAAACCAGATATTATTACAGATGATTTACATTACAGTTTATTACATACAGGATGTGATCATTTCGATATTTACTTATTACACAGAGATGATCCAAGTGTACCAGTTGCTGATATCATGGATCGTTTAGAACAACACCGTAAAGAAGGATTAATTACTACTTATGGTGTATCTAACTGGGAACAAGATCGTGTACAAGAAGCAATGGAATATTGCCAAAAAATGGGATATCAAGGATTATCAGTAAACAACCCTTCATATTCACTTGCAAATGTTGCTAAAACAAGATGGCCAGGATGCGTTTATGCAAATGATGAATATGCAGCATGGCATAAAGGAAAAGATATCACATTATTCTCATGGGCTGCTCAAGGACATGGTTTCTTTGCTGATATCTATGGAGAAAATGCTCCTCAAGATATTAAAGATGCATTCTTTACAGAAGAAAACTTTGAAAGGTTAAACAGAGCTAAAATTTTAGGAGCTGAAAAAGGTGTTCCATCAATTAACATTGCTTTAGCTTATGTATTAAATCAAGAATTTGATACTTGTGCTATTATTGGTTCAAGAGATCGTAATGAATTTGATTCTTGTTTAGAAGCAACTAAGATTAAATTAACAAAACAAGAAATTGATTACCTTTGCTTAAAAGCAGATACTTATAAATAAAAATAAAGAACTTGGTACGATAAAAGTATCAAGTTTTTTTTATTTCATGTATAATACGTTTTAGAGGTGATTTTATGTTAGAAGATACAATTGCTGCTATTGCTACAGGAAGAAATGAAGCAGCAATCTCAATCGTTAGACTTAGTGGTCCACATGTCTTTGATGTCATGAAAAAAATATTCAAAAAAGATTTAACAAAAGTACCAACTCATACTATTCATTATGGCTATATTCGAGATGGTGAAGAAATTGTAGATGAAGTACTTGTTAATGTTTATAAAGGAAAACATACTTTTACAGGAGAAAATATGGTAGAAATCAATTGCCATGGAGGAATTTATATTACGAATCGTGTATTAGAAACTTGTATTAAGTATGGAGCAAGAATGGCTAATCATGGTGAATTTAGTGAACGCGCATTTTTAAATGGACGTATTGATTTAGCTCAAGCAGAATCGATTGCCGATTTAATAAGTTCTAAAACAAAAGTATCTAGTGCACTTGCTTTAAAAGGAATTCAAGGTAGAGTATCTTTATTAATTAAAGATTTAAAAGAAGATTTAATTAAAATCATTACACAAATTGAAGTGAATATTGATTACCCTGAGTATGACGCAGTAGAAGAATTAACAGCGAAAACTTTACTTCCATTAAGTGAAAATTTTATTAATAAAATAGATAAAATTTTAGAAAATGCTCGTAGTGGAAAAATTATTCGTGAAGGAATTTCAACAGCAATTATTGGAAAACCAAACGTCGGAAAATCAAGTTTACTTAATGCTTTATTAGAAGAAGATAAAGCAATAGTTACGGATATTGCTGGAACAACACGAGATATTGTAGAAGGAAGTATCCGTCTTGGTGGTATCGTTTTGAATATGATCGATACAGCAGGAATTCGTAAAACAGATGATGTTGTAGAAAAAATAGGGGTAGAGAAATCAAAATCCGTTTTAAATAATGCAGATCTTGTTTTACTTGTATTAGATGGTAGTCACCCTCTAACAAAAGAAGATCAAGAATTATTAGAGATGACACAAAAAATGAATCGTATTGTGATTTTAAATAAAGAAGATCAAGGTGTTGTAGTAGATTTAGAGGGCGTTCATATTAGTGCTAAAGATCAAAAAATAGAACAACTAGAAGATAAAATTAAAGAAATGTTTAATTTAGGACAGCTTGAACAAAATCAAGAAGTTATGATTTCAAATATACGTCATATTACCCTTTTAGAACAAGCACGTTTAAGTGTAATTAAAGCAATTGAAGCAATGAAACAAGATATACCTACTGATTTAATTGTTTTAGATTTGTATGACGCATGGAAAGATTTAAAAGATATTTTGGGAGAGGAAGCAAAAGAAGATTTATTAGATGAACTTTTTAGTCGATTTTGTATAGGAAAATAGATGAATCTAATTGTATTTGCATTTTTATCAGGTATATTAGGAGCGATGATTGGGGGAACTGCTTCTTTTGTTGTAACAGGAATAGTAGGTATTTTTACCATTTTACTTAGTAGTTTACAAGTGGATATTTCACTTATTAATGATCAGGTTTTAAATTTTTTATTTATGCCTTGTATTTGTTTTAATGGTGCAACTGCAGCTATGGCATTTGCAGCAAATGTTCGACATCATCCTATGAATGGTGCTGATGGGAATCGAACTCTTTATTTTACAGGAGATCCTTGGGTATTACTAATTGGTGGTTTATTTGGCATCGTTGGTTATTTATTTTATAGAGTATTTGTTTATTTCAACTTGCCTTTAGATATAGGGGCTTTAGTGGTTACAATGGTAAATATTTTGATCCGTTTTCTATTTGGTACTAAAAAATATATTCATCATTTAGAACATCCATTATTTAGTCGTCGTTATTTATCTTTTTGGATGTTTCAATTTATCTTTGCCGCAGCAGTAGGGTTAGTTGCTGCCTATTTTGTAGGTACTACAAAAATAGCTAGTTTAGGTTTTTCTATTAGTGCTGTTACGTTGATTTTTGCCTTTTCAAATCCTGAATTTCCAGCCACACATCACATTACTTTAGTTGCTGGTTATGCTATGATGGCAACGAATAGTTATTTAATAAGTATGATTTTTTCAATTTTATCGCAGGTCATTTTTATTGCTTTTACAAATTATTTTAATACCGATTTAGATACCCATGTAGATGGCCCAGCAGTTGCCATTGCTTCGCTTAGCTTAATTCTTTTTACATTATTCTAGGAGGAATTTATATGAAATGTTTAACTTATCCAGTAGGAACTTTAAAAGAATATAAATATACAGTTATCCTTTCATTTTACCAAGGTAAAATTATGTTATCAAAACATAAACTAAGAGATACCTATGAAACGCAAGGTGGTAAAATTGAACAAGGTGAAACACCTTTAGAAGGAGCAAAGCGAGAACTTTTTGAAGAATCAGGAGCGATAGATTTTGATATTGTACCAGTATGTGATTATTGGTATGGTAATGAAGATACAGGTATAAGAGGTAATGGAATGGTTTTTGAAGCAAATATAAAAAAATTAGGAGCACTTCCCGAAAGTGAAATGGAAAAAGTTGAATTTTTTGATGAATTACCATCTAATTTAACTTATCCACTTATTACTCCTGTTTTGTTTAAATATTGGAGGAATTATCATGAATAATAAAGAAATTAATCAACAAATAGCTAATCGTTATTTAAAATGGTCCAAAATATCTTTACGAATAGGACTTATTTCATTAATTATTACAATTATTCTAATTGCTTTAAACACAGGTGATCCAACATTACAACTTCTTTGTACTATAGGTATGATATTATCTATATCTTGTATTAGTGAATATTGTATATTACAGGTTTTATGTCATTTTATGAGTAATAAAAAATAACTTGGAGTAGTTATCTCTACATCCAAGTTTTTTTACATTTATTTATTAAGTTTACTTTATTAGTATAACATAGTTTAATTTAAAATAACACAAAATAATAAAAGTTTCTAAAATTGAAAAAAAAATCGACAGATTGATTAGAATATATTAATATGAGGTTGGAAGTTAAATCAAAGTAGAAAAGGGAGGTAGAATAAAATGGTAATTTAATTGTATTTAAAACTTTGTTTGAGATTTTTGAGTTTTAAAAGATTGACTTGTTCATATGAATACTAATGACATAATAGACTAATTTAGAGGGTAATAAAAAATAACCATAGGATAATAAAAACAGGAGTTATGTTATATAGGAAAATTTCAATATTTCGAATTTTTCGTAAAATGTAAAGAGAGGAACTTCCTACATAGATAAATAATATTAAATTTAAGTCAGTATTTAAAAATTAATATCTCGTTATTATTTTATTAAATGGAGGGCTTCTATGAAAATAGAAGTGAAAATTATGATTAAAAAAATATGGGTTTTATTAATCGGTTGTATGTGTTGTATAGGGTTAGTAAGTACTGTAAGTGCTAATGATAGTATTAATCCGTATGCTGTTGGTCCAATTAGAGAAACAGAGCAAAGTAATACGTTTAGAGCTGGTACAGGACAATGGTTTTATATGAAAACTACATGTGATGTATATACTAATAAAACTGAAATAGTAAATTATGAACAATTCAAAAATATTACATTTGGATATTCATTAGAAAATATGAGTCATGCTACAAAGTATATTTATAATGCAAAACATTATGATTTATATATAACATCTGGAACGCTAAAATACGCATTTGGTGGTCCAATAAATGGATGGGATTTAAATGTGCAAACGCAACATTTTTATCAATAGGTGAATTATGAAGAAAATGTTTAAGTCATTATTGTTAGTTTCAATACCTTTTGTTGTATGTTTAGTGACTTATTTAACCGTATGTGCTTATACATCTACAGTTGAAAGTGCTTCATATACACATGGTGGGGGAACTGGAAATTATTGTAGTATGGTAACCACAGCTGAAATATCTAATTCAGGAACTAGTTTACAAAGTTTTTATTACAAAAAAGGTACATCACTAGGCTATAGTTTTTCTTTACAATCTTCGCCTACTAGATATCATTATAATAATTATGATATTTATAAGACGAATAATAAATTGTTATGGATGAATGGATCAACTACATGGAATTTTACTCTTACAACTACACATGCATACCCTTAATAAATTAAAACAGATCAGTTTGAAATAGGGAAGTATACTTTAAGGTATACTTCCAATTATTTATAGAAGCAGGTGATAAATATGATTGCTTTAAAAAAAGTTTCTTATAATATTGGTAGCCGAGATTTATTTTTAGAGTCCAATGTAAATATTAATAATAATGAAGTTACGGTTATATATGGTGAAAGTGGTACAGGAAAATCAACTCTTTTAGGAATATTATCATTAGAAATTCCTATGCAAAGTGGAGAATATTATTTTGATACATTTAAAATAAATGATTTAACAGTAGAAGAAAGTACTACGTTAAAAAGACAACATATCCTCTATATTCGACAAGACGAAATGTTTATAAAGAAATATACATTAAAAGAAAATGCTTGTTTATTGTTAGAAGCAAGAGATCAAATTTTAGATGTAGCTATATTTAAACAATTACTTACAGAAGTAGGAATAGATATTAATAAAATAGATAAACCTTTAGCTAATTTGTCTAATGGTGAATTGCAAAGATTTTCTGTTGTGTGTGCTTGTATGATTGATGCGAATTTATATATTTTTGATGAACCAACGAGTTCGTTAGATGTAGAGAATTCAACTATTGTCGTATCAATGATAGAAAAAATAGCAAGTAAAGGTAAAATGGTTATTGTTTCTATGCATGATGATAAGTGGTTTAAAAATGCGCATGCTTATATAATAGAAGATCAAGAGATTAAAGAAGTTTGTAAAACGCAAAGTTCAAATGAAATAAATGAATTTACAATTAATGATAATTGTATAAAGAATAAGCTAATTTTTAAGGAAGGGATGAATTTATTTTCACATAGTCCAATTTTAAATACTATTTTGATTATTATTTTGTCTTTTGTCATAGGATTATCAAGTATATTTTCAACATTTGGACATCAACTTGTTCCTATTCAAAAAGATTTATTAGAGGGGGTTTATGATAATGAATTGTTTTTAGTCAATTATACAGAGAAAGTAGCTAATTTTGCTGATTATGATAGTGATTTTTTTCTAAGCATACCTAAAGAAATGGTAACACAAATTCAAAACGTTGATCATGTAGCTCATGTATATCCAAATCAGTATTTACAATTACAAGTAGATTATTTTGTTGAGGGAAAAGAAAGACCAAATATATTAAATGAAGAAAAGTACAAAATGATTACTTTGTTAGAAAACGATAAAGAAGTTATTAGTCAAAGTTATGATGAAGATTTACTTATGACATATTTAGAAGTGGATTCTGTTTATCCACATCATCGAATTAAAGAAAGATGTGAGTATTATGATGATAGCGTTGAAGAAGGATTTTATATTACGTCTTATTTAGCACAAAAACTTGGAATTACAGAATTAAATCATCAAACTCTTAGTTTTTATATGACAATTCCAGTCGCTAGTGTTGCTGGTGTAGCTTATGATAGTAATGATAATCCATCTGTATTAGTTAGAGGTATGTTTAGTGTTTTAGATAAACTAGAATTACCTATTAAGGGAATTTTAAAAGAAACAACTATGAACTCTTATACCATTAATCCTACACCTAATATTTATTTAGATTATGATATAATTCAAAGTATCATTGATAATGCAAATGAAGAAAATAAAGATTGGATTGAAGAAAGAGCTAAAAAGGAAACTGAGATTGCTGAAATCAAACAATTTTGGCCTTATGAATTAATGGAAACAGCATGGAATCCAAGTGCGTACATTATTGTAGTGGATGATTTAGAATATGTAGATGAGGTAAGAAGTAATTTACAAAAGATAAATGAATCATTTTATATTCGAGGATTTAAAGCGAATGGTCAAATAACGCAAGATATGGTTGAACAACAAAAAATGATTTTTTATGGATTTAGTGCAGCTATTATTGTAGTAGTAGCAATTACAAGTTTTATTATTGGCTATTTTAAAAAAAGAAGAAATAATAAATATTATGATTTTCTATATCATATAGGTTTTGAATTAAAAAATATTCATAAGGTACAAAAAATAGATAATATGTTTATTGCTGTACTTATCATACCTTTTGCAATCTTGTTTAGTGTAATAATTAATCGCTATTTGAATTTTAATATTCAATTTGATAGCTATTATGTGGTTATGTTAGTTACGCAAAGTCTTTTTGTTTTAATATTTATGGGAATAAATCGTTATTCAAAATGATTACATTAAAAAATATATTTATTGAATATAATCATATAACTTTACTTAAACAAGATAGACTTTCTTTTCAAGATGGACAATTTTATGTAATATCTGGACCTAGTGGTTGTGGAAAAACCAGTTTATTATATCAATTAGGATTACTTAGTAATAAAGTTTTTTGTGAATATTATTATAATGGAAATCTTATTTCAAGTAATACCGAAAGAGAATGGTTACGTAAAAATGAAATTGCATATATTTTTCAAGATAAAAATTTACACGATGATTTAACAGTTTATCAAAATTTAAATATTTATAGCATGATTAGTGGCTATGATCTTTCTATGCAAGAGGCTATAGAAATTTTAAAAATTGTTAATTTGGATATTGAATTAGATCATAATGTTTCTAAATTATCTGGAGGAGAAAAACAAAGATTGGCAATTGCTTGTGCGTTATCTAAAAAAACGAATGTAATTATTGCTGATGAACCTACTAGTTCTTTAGACAAAAAGAATAAGCAAATTATTGCATCAATATTAGTGGAATTATCAAAGAAATATGGAAAAACAGTTATAGTAGCTAGTCATGATGCTTGCTTTTTAAACTTAAATGAACATATTTATTCTATTGATAATGGTAAAATTAAAACTGAAGATTTACACAATGAGGCAGTACCCGCAATAAAGACTTTTGATAAGAGAAAATTAAATAATAATTTTTATAAAAAAGTATTATTTTATAAAAAGAACACTTATGTTCAATCAATAAAAAAAATCATGATTGTAAGTTTCTTTATCATTTTTATCAATGCTATGGTTCTTTCTATGAACAACACAATTTTAAATTCATATATGACAAAACTAAAACAACTAGTTCCTAATGAAATAAGCATTACAAATTTGGATATGAAAGAAGATAGAGATTATATCGCTAATATGAGTGATGTAGTAGAACTTAAACCTTATTATGAAATAAAGCCAGATCATATAGAAGAAACAAAGTTTGAAGATGTAATATTCCATTTTTATTATCCTAATGACCTTATTCGCTTTAATAAAATTAGTGATTTAAAAACTAATCAAGTGTATTTAAGTTATTATTATAGGAATTATGTTGGTAAAGATATTCATTTTAGTATGAAAGATAAAGATTATACTTATGAAATTAGTGGCATTCTAGATAACAATATTGTGGATATTTATGGAAAAACAATTAGACAAGTTGTTTACTTACCTATTTCGTTTTTAGATAATCTAGAACAGTTAGAAACGAATAAATATGTTGTAGTTGTAAACGAAGCAAAGAATATTGAATTTGTTATGGATAAAATTAAAAATATTAATCCGAATTTAAATATTTATAATGAATATACAAATCTTGATGGTTTATTACAAATACAAAAAAATATTACTTTTTTCATCAATGCAGGGGTCTTTATTTTAACAATTATTATAATAATTAGTGTATGTATGTCACAATTATTAGAAATGAATAATCGAATGTATGAAATGGGTGTGTTTAAAGCTAATGGTTTACAAAATAGACATTTATTCAAGCTAGAAATAATGCGTTTGTTGTATTTATTTGGTATAGGTAGTCTTATTATTATTGTTTTAGGTATACCTTGTTTGTTTATTTTAAGACAATTATTAGCATTATCAGGAGTTAAATTTATTTTTGATTATTGTATTTACGTTTTAGTTATTGATTTAATAGCGATAATTTTACCTATAGCTATTTCATGGAGATCAATAGCAAAACTTTCAATGGAAAATATATTAAGAAAATAAGTTGTTTTAAAACTTGGATAGGGTAATCGTTATCTCTACATCCAAGTTTTTTTTAGATTACCATTTATATTAAGTTCATATAGAAAATTTATAATGCAATCAACTTAATGTAAAGGACGGGACACTAGTATGTCAAATAGAACAAAATTAGAATTAGAAGATGCTTTAAAAGAATTATTATTAAAAAAACCATTTCATAAAATTACTATAAAGGATTTAACAGATACTTGTCATATTAGTCGAATGGCTTTTTACTATCATTTTCAAGATCTTTATGATTTAGTCGAATGGGTACTTATTGAAGATGCTAAAAAGGCATTAGATGAAAAGAAAGACTATGCTCACTGGAAACAAGGATTGGATAATATTTTTGAAGCAGTCTATGCAAATAAGCCTTTTATTTTAAATGTGTATCATGATATTTCAAGAGATCAAATTGAAAAAGTTCTATTTAAATTAGTACATGAACTTATTGAATCCGTGGTAGAAGAACGTAGTCAAAATACTTCTTTAACTGTTGAACAAAAAGATTTTATTGCTTATTTTTATAAATATGGGTTTGTTGGAATTATGTTAGATTGGATCGACCATGGAATGAAAGAAGATTATCAATTTATATTAGATAATTTAGAAATGACAGTGTTGGGAACAATTGATTTATCAATAAAAAATTTTACAATGAAGGAGAAATGATAAAAATTTAAACATTTCTCTTTTTTTGTAAATTTTATTTTAAAACAGGGAATGCTAGGATAGAGATGTACAAGAAAGGTGGAATTGTTTATGAAAAATAAAACTATAACAATGGCCGTTACAGCTGCAGCTGTTTCTTCAGCTGCTTATGTAGCAAAGAAAGTAAAAGATAATAAAAAAGAAGAATTAAAAGTACCAAATACGTACAAAAATACAGAGTTAGGAAAGTATGATAAAAATTCGAAAGGTATCTATTATACAAATGGAAACTTTGAAGCTTTTGCTAGGCCTAAAAAACCAGAAGGTGTTGATGATAAAAATGCTTATTTAATTGGTAGTGGTTTAGCAAGTTTAGCTGCAGCGTGTTTCTTAGTTCGTGATGGACAAATGCCAGGAAAAAACATTCATATTTTAGAAGCAATGGACGTGGCTGGTGGAGCTTGTGATGGTATTTTTGATCCATCAAGAGGCTATATCATGCGCGGTGGTAGAGAAATGGAAAACCACTTTGAATGTTTATGGGACTTATTTAGAAGTATTCCTTCATTAGAAATTAAAGATGCAAGTGTTTTAGATGAATATTATTGGTTAAATAAAGAAGACCCAAACTATTCTTTGTGTCGTGCTACCAAAAATAGAGGACAAGATGCTAAAACGAATGGACAATTCGGACTTAGTCAAAAAGGATGTATGGAAATCATGAAATTATTTATGACTAAGGATGAAGATTTATATGATAAAACAATTGAAGATGTTTTTGATGATGAAGTATTCAATTCAACATTCTGGATGTATTGGCGTACGATGTTTGCATTTGAAAATTGGCATAGTGCCTTAGAAATGAAACTTTATTTTCAACGTTTTATTCATCATATCTCAGGATTGCCAGATTTTAGTGCATTGAAGTTTACACGATATAATCAATATGAATCTTTAATTTTGCCAATGCAAAAATATTTGGAAGACCATGGCGTTGATTTCCAATTTAATACAGAAGTTACAAATGTGATTTTTGAAACAACAAAAGATAAGAAAGTAGCTAAAGCAATTGAATGTAAAGTAAAAGGTGAAGAAAAGGGAATTGTTCTTACAGAAAATGATTTAGTATTTATTACAAATGGAAGTTGTACAGAAGGAACAATTTACGGGGATCAAAACCATGCTCCAAATGGAGATGCTGAAGTAAGAACAAGTGGATGTTGGAATTTATGGAAAAATATAGCTAAACAAGATCCTGCATTTGGACATCCAGAAAAATTCTGTTCAGACATTGCTAAAACAAATTGGGAATCAGCAACAATTACAACTTTAGATGATAAAATTATTCCTTATATTACGAAAATTTGTAAGAGAGATCCAAAAACAGGACATGTTGTTACAGGTGGAATTGTAAGTTGTCAAGATTCATCATGGCTATTAAGTTGGACAATTAATCGTCAAGGCCAATTTAAACAACAAGATAAAGATAAGGTTTGTGTATGGGTTTATGGATTATTTACAGATGCAATCGGTGATTATGTTAAAAAACCAATGAAAGATTGTACAGGTAAGGAAATAACAATGGAATGGTTATATCATATTGGTGTACCTGAAGAATTAATTGAAGATTATGCAACAAATAGTGCTGTTTGTGTACCTACAATGATGCCTTATATTACAGCTTTCTTTATGCCAAGAACTGCAGGCGATCGACCAGATGTTATTGTAGATGGTGCAGTTAACTTTGCTTTCTTAGGACAATTTGCTCAAACACCAAGAGATACTGTATTTACTACAGAATATTCTGTAAGAACAGCAATGGAAGCTGTTTATGGTTTATTAGGTGTTGATCGAGGAGTACCTGAAGTATGGGGAAGTGTTTATGATATTCGTGAATTACTAGATAGTTCAGTTAAATTAATGGATGGAAAATCTCCATTAGAAATTGAATTACCAGGACCACTAAATATGTTAAAAAAACCATTGATTCGTGTTATTAAAGGAACTGTTATTGAAAAAGTGTTAAGAGATCATCAAGTACTAAAAGATAATATGTAATTTTTTATAGAAGCACCGCTTAGGCGGTGTTTTTACTATTTTATATTGATGTCTAAAATAAATTATGTTATATTTAAGTAAATCGATAGAGGCGCATAATTCATTAAACTTATTAGTGGATGCAAACAGAATAAGTGTAGGGGAGTATGCCGAAGAATTAAATTGTTGCATCAATTTAATATCTGGGGTTATAGAGAACATCTATAAGACTGTCATTATCAAAAGATAATGTTGTGCTATCATTGTTAATAGGAATGAAATTTTTCATTTTGTCGCAATGATTAGCTCATGCGACATTTTTTATTATTAAAAAGATAAGGGGAATGGTTATTATGGCAAAAGCAGTAGAAACAATTACAATATTAGATGATATTATTCAAATTAAATTGCATAAAGTACACAAAAATTCAGTATTTATTGCTGATTTATTTACAATTATCTCTAATCATAATGTAGATATAGATATGATTAGTGAAGTGATGCTTGAAGAAGAGGTAGATTTAGAGATCACTTGTGGTTGCGAATTTCAAAAAGAATTAGATCAAGCTTTAGAAGAAATTAGAAATAAGTATGAACATATTGTTATTACTCAAAATAGAATGGTTTCTAAAGTATTAGTAGAAGGAGAAGGAATGCGTAATACACCAGGTGTAGCAGCAAATTTATTTAGATTATTTGCTAAAGTAAATGTTCCAATTTTACAAGTAACGACATCTTTAACGAGTATTTCTTATTTGGTAAATAAAAAAGACTTAGCTGTCATTGTTGAAGAAATTAAGAAAGAATATCAATTATAGAAGGAGAAAAAAATATGGGTGAATTATTCTTAGGAAGTGCAGTAGCTTTAGCAACACCGATGCATAAAGATGGAAGTATCGACTTTGAAGCTTATAAAGTATTAGTAAATCGAATGATTGAAAATGGAGTACAGGCTTTATTAGTTAATGGAACAACAGCCGAAACTTCTACTTTAACTGTAGAAGAAGAACATGAATTATTGAAAATTGCAGTTGAAATTAATCAAAAAAGAGTACCTATTATCGCTGGAACTGGAAGTAATGATACGGCTCATGCTTTAAGAGAATCTAAAATTGTTAAGGAACTAGGAGCAGATGCTTGCTTAATTGTTACCCCTTATTACAATAAAACAAGTCAAAGAGGATTGATTCAACATTTTACTTATTTAGCAGATCATATTGGATTACCAATTATTTTATATAATATTCCAGGTAGAACAGGATTAAAAATTAATCTAGATACAGCAGTTGAATTAGCTAAACATCCTAATATTATTGCTATGAAAGATGCAACTGGGGATATGGCTTATACAATGGATTTATTAGCTGCAACAAAAGATATGGATTTCGATGTTTATTCAGGTGAAGATGGATTGATTTTACCTTTTATTGCTGCAGGAGGTAAAGGTGTTATTTCAGTGTTAAGTAATATCTATCCTCGTGAATGTCAGCAGTTATGTGAATATGCATTAAAGGGAGATATGGTCAAAGCTCGACAATTAGCCTATGATTTAAATCCAGTTGTTAAAGGATTATTTGCAGATGTTAATCCAATTTGTGTCAAAACGGCATTAAAATATCAAGGTATCTGTGAAGAATATTTAAGAATGCCTTTGATTCCAACGACTGATGAAATTAAAGAACAAATGATTAATGCTATGAAAGAATTTGAAAGTAAGGGATATTAATATGAAAACATTAATTAGTGGATTTGGTATGATGGGTCAAAAGATTTATCATGCTTTAAAAAATGATGATGATTTTGAAATTATTGGTGTTGTTTCAAGAGAATTTAATCAAACAATAGAGAAACCAATGTATAAAACATTTAAAGAATGTAAAGATCAAGCAGAAATGATTATTGATTTTTCTAATCCTAATAATTTAGACGATTTACTAGATTATGCTTTAACTAACCAAACAAAGCTCGTATTAGCAACAACAGGGTTTACAAATGATCAGTTAAACAAAATAGAGGAAGCTAGTAAAGAAATAGCTATTTTTCAATCTTATAACACTTCTTTAGGTGTACAAATGTTAACAAAAATTTTAAAAGAAGTTGCAAAAGAATTTTATGATAATTATTTTGATATTGAAATTTTAGAAAGACACCATAATCAAAAAATAGATGCACCTAGTGGAACAGCTAAATTATTATATGAAATTATGGAAGAAGAGATTAAAGAAACAAGGCCTGTTTATGATCGTAGTCAAGTAACGAAGAAAAGAGAAAGAGAAGAAATTGGAATTCAAGCATTGAGAGGTGGAACAATTTTTGGCGAACATGAAGTTATGTTTGCAGGAAAAGATGAAATCGTTTCAATTAAACATATGGCTTTATCTAAAGATGTATTTGTTCAAGGAGCGGTGCATGCGGCTAAATTATTAGCAAATAAAAAGAAAGGATTGTATACGTTAAAAACGTTATATTAGATAGATATGGATACTTTAGTAAAACAAGATGTGTTACAAACAAAATATGCTACATTTAAAGATCATACTCTTTATATTGATGATGTTAGCAGTTTAGAATTAGTTAAAAAGTATGGAACACCTTTATATGTGATGTCTGAAGGACATATTCGTGAACAAATGAACTTATTAAAAGAAAAAATGTTAGATAAATATGAAAATACCTTACCATTATTTGCTTCGAAATCTTTCAGCTGTAAAGCAATTTATAAATTAGCTAAAGAATATCAAATAGGGATTGATTGTGTATCTGCAGGTGAAATATCTATTGCTTTAAGTTCGGGATTTGATCCTAAAAAGATTTATTTCCATGGAAATAATAAATTGAGAAGTGAAATTGAATATGCAATCAGTCAGGGTGTTGAAAATTTTGTAATTGATAATTTTCATGAAATTAATTTAATACAAGAAATTGCAAGTAAGTTAAATAAAATAGTCAAAGCAACGATTCGTGTGGTACCAGGTGTAGAAGCAGGAGGACATAAGTACATTCAAACAGCAGCTACAGATACAAAATTTGGTTTCTCAAGTCATGATGGAACATACTTAAAAGCAATTGAAAAAATATTAAAAAGTGATTCTATAGAATTTGAAGGTATTCATTGTCATATTGGTTCTCAAGTATTTGATATGCATAAATATGAAGAAGCAATGCATAAATTTGTTGGATTTGCTTATGAAATCTATGATCATTTTAATATTGTTATTCGTAAATTAAATGCTGGTGGTGGGTATGGAATCGCCTATACAAAAGAAGATACGCCATTAGATTTTGAAGAAATCACTTCACGTATTATGAATATTATTACTGAAGGTTTTGCAACAAAGGGATGGAAAAGACCAATGGTTTTAATAGAACCTGGTCGATTTGTAGTTGGAAATGCAGGAATAACTTTATATGAAATAGGCTCTTCAAAAGATATCCCAGGGATAAAAAAATATGTTAGTGTCGACGGAGGGATGACAGATAATATTAGAAGTGCCTTATATCAAGCAAAGTATGATGCTATTATTGCAAATAAAGCAGGTATTGAACCAGATCAAAATGTATGTATTGCTGGAAAAAATTGCGAATCTGGAGATATATTAATTCAAAACATAGCCTTACCAGATCCACAACCTGGAGATATACTAGCTGTCTTTTCAACTGGAGCCTATCATTATTCAATGAGCAGTAATTATAATCAATTACCAAAACCAGCAGTTGTATTTACTTATCAAGGTAAAGATCGTTTAGTAATAAGAAGACAAACATTTGATGATTTAATTATGTATGATGTAGATTAGATGATGATTTAGACTTTTCAAATCTATAAGATTTGTTAAAGTCTTTTTTTGTAAAATGAGATAAGTTATTAGAAACAATATAATTAATAGTATCTTAAAGTAAGACAAAACAGCAAAAAATCCTAAGGAAAGAGAAAAAGAGACAAAAAATAATAAAAAAAGTAAAAAAAAGCTTGCAAGAAAGAAGAATAAGTGCTAATATAAACAGG